>CAGP01000049.1 GCA_000263275.1 Helicobacter bizzozeronii CCUG 35545
CGATCTTCTACAAGCTCAAAGAGAAACAAGATGAGCTCTTGGTTTTTGACATTAACGAAATCAAGGCTATGGTGCATGCGGTTAAGATCAGCCAAAGTGAGCTCAGCAGTGTTGTTAAAAGACTTTGGAAAAATATCAGACTGGCTAACTTTTGGATACTCCATCCGCTTGCCGATGAAAACATTATGCTCTAGGAAGTTTAGAATCAACTACCACGACACCCAAAAAACCCAAGTTAAGAGTATGGAAATCCAAGTGAATATGCCTTACTTTGGCTATCTACTCAACTATCTAAATGGCAACTTCACTTCCTTTGAACTCCTAGAGTTTCAAAACATCAGCGGTAAGTATGCCAAGACACTTTATAGACTACTCAAGCAGTGGAAAATTAGCTGATACTTTAAAGTGATTATTTCCTATGCTCCAAAAAGCATCTAGTTTTAAGCTTGTGGGCTTTAGTGTGTTGGGTAATTCATTTTAAAACCCTCCTAGTGGCTCGACCATAGCATAATTTTTTACCCAAAAATCCTTAAATATTAGGGCTTAATATAGCCCAACTCTAAAAGTGCGTTCGCCATCTCTTTAAGAATGGGGCCGTTTTTGCTCCCCCCCTCGCCATGTTCGACTAAAATGGTGATGGCATATTGGGGGTTTTTGTAGGGCAAAAAGGCGGTGATCCAAGCGTGCGAGCGGTGGAAATACTCCATTTGGCTCTCTTTGATGCGCACTTGGGTATTTTGATCGATCCCCACCACTTGGGCAGTGCCCGTTTTGCACGCTAAAGCCACCTTCACTCCCCGTGTGCTCTTGTAAGCCGTGCCCCCGGGGGTGCTACAAGCCCCATACATCCCATCGCGCAAGAAATGCAACTTGGATTTTTGCAAGTGATCAAGGACATCTTGGGGCTTGGGGTGTTCTTTTAAAGAAAAATGGGGCACGGGGAGTTTGCCAGAGGCAATCAGAGCGGTGTAGTTAGCCACCTGCAGGGGGGTTGTGAGAAATGAGCCTTGCCCAATAGATGTAATGAGGGTATCGCCCACACTCCAAGCTGTCCCAAAGCGTTTCATTTTCCAACTAGGATCGGGCAAAATCCCCACAAACTCGTTGGGCAAATCCACCCCGGTTTTTTTCCCAAAGCCTAATTGCCTAAAGGTTTTGGTGAGGTTGTCAATGGATATGTCTAAGGAAAATTTATAAAAATAGACATCAACCGATTCTTTGATCGCCTTATAAAGGTTGGTTTCCCCATGCCCCCCTGCTTTCCAATCCCTGAACTTGCGTTTGCCCACTTCGATATACCCGGGCGCAAAAACACTTGTCTTTTCTGTAATAGGCAGGTATTCTAAAAAGCTCAAAGCCGAGCCCATTTTCACCACGGAGCCGGGCGGGTAAAGCCCATTGATGAGGCGGTTTAACAAGGGGTTATAAATGTCATCTTGCAGATTTTTCCAATTAGCCACGCTAATGCCCCCGATAAATTCATTCAAGTTATACTCTGGATAACTCCCAGCCACTAAAATTTCCCCCGTATGCACATCCATGACAATAATTGCGCCCCGCTTGTCGCTAAAGAGCGTATCTGCCTTGTGTTGCAAGCGTTTATCAAGGCTCAAAATGAGATCATTATTGGTTTGGGGTTCTTTTTTCTCCAGCACTTCTAATTCTTGGTTGAGCGCATTCACACTCATGAGCTTATAACCCATCTCCCCTTGTAAAAAGTCGTTGTATTCTTTCTCTAACCCGGTCTTGCCGATGGTGTGGGTGTATTGACTCTTGGGGTTTTCTTTGAGGTCTTGGGTGTTAGCCGCACTCAAATACCCGATCACATGCGCAGCTAGGGCGTTATTGGGGTAGTAACGCTTGTTGGCTGCATTGATAATAATATGGGGGTTTTGGATGAGCTTGGCATAGAGGGGTTGCATTTGGTCATAGGGGATGAACTCTAAAATGGTGATGGCGTTATGGTTGTAACGGGAATTTTGTTTTTGGTATTCCTCGAGCGCATCGGTGGGGTTTAAATCTGGGAAGTAGTGTTGCAAATATGCAAGCTGGGCTTGCAGTTGGGCTTTTTTTAAGGAGGGGGGGAGGGCGATACTAAAACCCAGTTGGTTAATAGCCAATAATTCGCGGTTGCGATCCATGATTAGTCCCCGTGTGGGGACAAGGATTTCTTTTTTAGTCATATTTCTTAGAGCTAGGCGTTCAAAGTAGTCGTTGGTTTTGATGGTCAAAATAAAGATTTTGAGCAATAACAATGCCCAAACGAGGAATAAAAACCCTAAGACAAATTTATACCTGAGACTTAACATAGACCCTCCAGAGTCCAAACTCAAAAAGGCTATAGCCCACCAAATAGCCCAGCATTTCAATATTGCTTTGGTTTAAAAACGCCAAAATCTCAAAGTAAATGATATAAATCATAAGGATATGGAGGGCATCGCCTAGCGGATTATCCACAAATACATTTAAAAGCCAGCGCACCACGATTTTATCATACAAGATGAAGAGCAAAATCAAAACCCCCAAGGGTTCTAGGTGGATAGTCTCAATGCAGAGCAGACAAAAAAAGATGTAGAGCACCCACCCGCTTTGTTGGTCCTCTTGGGCACTGAGCATGCGGTAAAAAGCAAATAAAAACCCAATCATGGGGGGTAAAAACAAATAGAGGTCTTTTAGATTGCTATACAAGTAAAAGCCCAGTCCGTAGATGATCCAGCGCGCGTAGTGTTTGAATTTAAGCATTTTCATCAGCTTTGATCCCAAAAAAGCCCCTCAATGATCGCCCTTTGGATCGCCTCTAAAGAGCCAAATTTAGCAGAAAGCCCAGTTGGTTTTAAACAAGTGGCTAGAAAATTAGGGCTCTTGTGCCAAAGGGCATGTTGTTGGTTGGCATTGAGTTTGTCAAATTTGGTGTAAATTTGGCGCACTTGTTGGGTGGGGCTAATTAACTGATCTAAAAAATGCCCCACCTCTTGATCGATGGCAAGGTTAGGGTGCCGCGCATCCACAAGGTGCAAGAAAAGCTTAATGCTTGTGCGTGATTTGAGTAAATCACACAAGAATACCCCCCATTCTTGTTGCAAACTCTTTGACACTTTGGCATACCCAAAGCCGGGCAAGTCAATACAATGGAATTTTAGGGTTTGCTGCGTTAATTGCCATGCGGTTTCAAAAAAATTGGCTGTTTGGGTTTTACCCGGGGTGGCTGAACTTTTGGCGATTTTTTTGTTGCAACACTTTATTAATCAGCGTGCTTTTACCCACATTGCTGCGCCCCAAAAACACCACTTCGGGTAAGTGCATGGGCGGGCAATGCTCTAGCTTGCTAGCCGCACATAAAAATTGACTCTGCAGGACTTTAATTTGGGGCATGGGATTCCTTAGAGTGTTGGGCTTTTTGCTGGGCTTTTTTTGGCTTTTTCTTGCTGGTTGGCTTTTTGGATGTCCTCCATGTCAAAGATGAATTTAGCCGGCTTGTCCTTGCCCCCCACCACATCAGCATACCCGCTCACATTATTTAAAATGATCTCTTCGCCCTTAATGGAGTTAATTTTACCCACTTCATTCACCACCGCATTTTGCAATAGGCGGTATTCTCGTTTGATCGCATCATAGATCAAGCGATCGGAGTGCCCCTCCACATGGCGGCCATCTTGGGTTACGATGTGGAATTTCACCGACCCAATCGCCTCGTATTTAATGGGTTTGCGTTTTTGGTTGGTGTAGATCACAACCTTATCAGCTGTGAGGGTGTCTTGGCCCTTTTTGATGAAAACATGCCCTTCAATGATGGTGGTTCTTTTCTTTTCATTGGCCAAGAATTTATCAGCCGTAACCTCTAAGGTCTCCTTGAGGGGCACCGCCCCAAGCAACCCCACCAACACCAATAAATAGAATAATCTTAAAATGGCAAATCCCCTGTGGGTGATTTTCTTGAGGATTGCTGGGCATTTTCTAGATTGATAATAGCGTGGATATGTTTAGCCTGCAAGGTTTTAGCTATATGGTTATAGGTGATGTCATCGCCCTTCACATCGCCCTCTGGTGCGTTCAAGTAAAAATACCCCTCCCCCTCAAAGGTCTGTTTGCGGTGATCATAAGTGCCTTTCTGACTCCAAAAGCTTTCGTTATTGCTGGTCGTGTAAAGAACACCCTTAGGGAAAGTGTAAAGATCATTTTTACGCACCACCACCTCTCCTTTAGCGTGCTCTTGGGTGTGGGTTTGGGGGTCAAACTTGCTGAGCGTGAAATCATAGAGCACCTCGTGATCGCTATATTGCAATGCCCTACTCCCCTCGATCTTAAAATCGGTGCTGGCGGTGCTGGTTTGGAAGGCATGGAATTTTTGCACCTCAATTTTAGCAAATTCGCCCCCCTTGGTTGAGAGGCTGGGCTGGGGTTTTTAAAAAAAGCAAAATCAAACCCACCATCACCACGCTCAAGGCAATAAAAAAAAATCCAAATTGAGTTGAGCCGTCCCACAAATTATTCACGCACCAAGATCGTGGGTTGGGACATGTGCTTGGCGTAGTCGCTTGCCTCTTCTTCACTCTTAAAGCCACTGATGAAAACGCGGTAGATGGGCTGGTTATCCTTGATCCCTTCTACAACGCGGATTTTGTGTTCTTTTTTTAATTTGGCTTGCAAATCGCGCTGGGCTTTGAGCGCCCCCTCTTTATGCCTAAAAGCCCCCATTTGCAACGAAAATTCCCCACCGCTGTAGCTTTGTTGGGTGGGCCCGACTTTAAATTCTTTTTGCAAAGTGTGGTTTTGGGGGGTGTTTAGAGTTTTGGCATATTGCTTGGAGATCACGCCTCCAAAGCCTAGCACTTCTAGTTTCACCGGAGCGACCCCCTTGCCCACCATTTCAATATCCCTAGCGGCGATGTTGGAAAGATCGATGATGCGGTTAGGCACAAAGGGACCCCGATCGTTGATCCGCACAATGGTGCTTTTGTTATTGTCCTTATTGGTAACCTTGACAATGGTGTTCATCGGGAGGGTTTTGTGTGCGGCGGTGTGGGCATACATGTTGTAGGTCTCGCCATTGCTTGTTTTTCTGGCATGGAAATTGGGGCCATACCAGCTGGCATACCCATCAAAGGTTTGCCCCACAGCGACTTTTGTTGGGTAGTAAGTCTTCCCACCCACTTTATAAGGGCGCATGGTGGCTCTTTGCATCGCTTCAGAATTAATCATGCCCCCCGTGAGCGATCGGGATGTAACTTTAGCGGTTGTGGGCGGGATGGATGCGCGTTGGGGGGGGGTTAGTTGGGGGCGCAGAATTGAGCGGGGGTGTGGGGCTAGGCGTGCTTGGGGCACTGGGGGGGCT
>CAGP01000050.1 GCA_000263275.1 Helicobacter bizzozeronii CCUG 35545
AGGCAGTTTAGCGGATATGCTAACTGAAACAAACAAGATGTTAAGAGTAGATGGTGGATGCCTTGGGTAGTAGAGGCGATGAAGGACGCACTAGACTGCGATAAGCTGCGTGGAGCTGTCAAGAAGCGTTGAGGCGCAGATGTCCGAATGGGGCAACCCAATCCATAGCAATATGGATTACTCTATTTAGAGAGCGAACCTAGCGAAGTGAAACATCTCAGTAGCTAGAGGAAAAGAAATCAACGAGATTCCCTCAGTAGTGGCGAGCGAAAGGGGAAAAGGGCAAACCGGGTGCTTGCACTCGGGGTTGAGGACGACAACATTCAAGGGGTTTATCTAGCAGAGTTGCTTGGAAAAGCAAGCCATAGAAGGTGATAGCCCTGTATGCGAAAGATACACCCTAGATAGTCGTATCCAGAGTAGGTCAGGACACGGGAAATCCGGGCTGAAGCCGGGGAGACCACTCTCCAACCCTAAATACTACTACTACACCGATAGCGCACAAGTACCGTGAGGGAAAGGTGAAAAGAACCGTGGGTAACGGAGTGAAATAGAACCTGAAACCATCTACTTACAATCATTCAGAGCCCTATGATTTATCAGGGTGATGGACTGCCTTTTGCATAATGATCCTGCGAGTTGTGGTGTCTGGCAAGGTTAAGTGAAAACGAGCCGTAGCGAAAGCGAGTCTGAATAGGGCGCTTTAGTCAGACGCTGCAGACCCGAAGCCAAGTGATCTATCCATGGCCAAGTTGAAACGAGTGTAACAGCTTGTGGAGGACTGAACCCGTGCCCATTGAAACGGGCTGGGATGAGCTGTGGATAGGGGTGAAAGGCCAAACAAACTTGGTGATAGCTGGTTCTCTTCGAAATATATTTAGGTATAGCCTCAAGTCATAACAAGAGGGGGTAGAGCTCTGATTGGGCTAGGGCTGCTCGCCGCAGTACCAAACCCTGTCAAACTGCGAATACCTTTTGTTGTATCTTGGGAGTCAGGCGGTGGGTGATAAAATCAATCGTCAAGAGGGAAACAACCCAGACTACCAACTAAGGTCCCCAAGTTCTATTCTGAGTGGAAAAAGATGTGTGGTTACTCAAACAACCAGGAGGTTGGCTTAGAAGCAGCCATCCTTTAAAGAAAGCGTAACAGCTCACTGGTCTAGTGATCATGCGCTGAAAATATAACGGGGCTAAGATAGACACCGAAGTTGTAGATTGCTCTTTTAGAGCAGTGGTAGAAGAGCGTTCTGTGCAGCGTTGAAGGCATACCGGTAAGGAGTGTTGGAGCGCACAGAAGTGAGCATGCAGGAATGAGTAGCGATAAGATGCGTAAGAATCGTATCCGCCGTAAATCTAAGGTTTCCTACGCGATGTTCGTCATCGTAGGGTTAGTCGGGTCCTAAGCCAAGTCCGAAAGGGGTAGGCGATGGCAAATAGGTTAATATTCCTATACCAATTGCAATGTGCGATGGGAGGACGCATAAAGTTAGGTGAGCTAGCTGATGGAAGTGCTAGTCGAAGGGTGTAGATTGGGAGAGAGGCAAATCCGCTCCTGTATTTGAAACCTGACAGGCTCTTTAAGGTCTTCGGACTAAGAAGAGAATCACTGATACTATCGTGCCAAGAAAAGTCTCTAAGTTTAGTTGCAATTGTCCGTACCGCAAACCGACACAGGTAGATGAGATGAGTATTCTAAGGCGCGTGGAAGAACTCTCTTTAAGGAACTCTGCAAACTAGCACCGTAAGTTCGCGATAAGGTGTGCCTACGCAAGTAGGTCTCAGCAAAGAGTCCCTCCCGACTGTTTACCAAAAACACAGCACTTTGCCAACTCGTAAGAGGAAGTATAAGGTGTGACGCCTGCCCGGTGCTCGAAGGTTAAGAGGATGGGTTAGCCCGCAAGAGCGAAGCTTTGAATTGAAGCCCGAGTAAACGGCGGCCGTAACTATAACGGTCCTAAGGTAGCGAAATTCCTTGTCGGTTAAATAACCGACCTGCATGAATGGCGTAACGAGATGGGAGCTGTCTCAAAGAGAG
>CAGP01000051.1 GCA_000263275.1 Helicobacter bizzozeronii CCUG 35545
GTCCCCTTTTGGCGGTAATTGGGCGGGACACACACGCCACTATCCGCCCAGTGCAGGGTATAAGTGCGCGCGATGATGGGCTTGTCTTGCCCGCTTGCATCTGTGGGCGTGCCCGCATTTTCCATAGTATAGCAGGAGAACACCTCTGCCCCATCCTTGGCACACACGACTAGCCGCCCCAAAGTCCCCTTTTCAGCGCGCCCATTTTTAACGACCTCTTTACTTGTGTGCTCTCTGGTGATAATCACCTTAAAATCTGTTTGCATTGTTATCCTTTTGGTTTTTGGGCGTTGATATTACTCCAAAGTGGGTGGAGAAAAAAGGGTTAAACCCGTAGGGTTTAATGATAATGGAGTTTAATGGAGCGTAGCGGAACCCGAAAGGGTTTAATGATAATGGAGTTTAATGGAGCGTAGCGGAAGGCAAAAGAGAGAGCTTAAAAAGCAAAAGCGTATTTGTTAGGGTTGTTCTTTTCAAGGCTTAAGCCCTCTTGTTTGGAGTGGATTTTTTTAACTCTGTGCCAGTTGCTAACAATGCCAAACCCCTTAAGCTAGCCACACTTAAACCCCCGTGTGTCAGCCCTCTAACCCACACCAGCACGCTATTAATCACTTGACACATTTAAAAATTTTGGCTAGCATTTGGCGCATTAAGTGTTCTTTAGGTGTGTGTTTTGTGCCAAATTGAGCCAACAAGGTTTTTTTCTTGGCACAATGGGGTTTTAATCAATCCGCAAAAAGTGCCCTGTATAGGGGCTTTTGGGGGTGTTTTAGCGGTTTGGGGGGGGTAATCGCCTAGCTTATCTCTTTTAATGGTTAAAATCTTGGGTTTGCCTACAAGGTTGTAGGTTTTAACAAACTTAAAGCAATAGCCATTAATAAGAAATAATATTGTCTTGGATTTTATAACCTGTTTTGCCCTTAAATGTGAAAGATTGGTAGTTAACCACCTTTTTAAA
>CAGP01000052.1 GCA_000263275.1 Helicobacter bizzozeronii CCUG 35545
TCGCATCGCGGTAGCGATCGATGTTCTCGCTGGTGAGTTCCTCCACCATTCTTTTCATCACGATCACATACATTTGGTTGAGAATCTTGCGGATCGCATTGTCATTGTTTTTTTCTAGCTCAGTGTGGCTAATAGTATTTGCGCCCGCAAAACCTCCTGAATCTGTGGCTTGGTAGGTGTAGGTGTGGGTGATGGCTTGTTCTGTCCCCACTTCGATGCCAAAGTTATGGATAATGCGTCCTGTTTCTGGCTCAAAAAATTTAAACCACACTGATCCAGAACTCTGATCCACCATCACATCCATATCTTGCTTGCTGGGGTCTTTGGTATCCATCTTGACATCTTCTAAAATCCCGACCCAGCCCCCTATATCCAAAACAGACCACATTTGGTGTTTTTGTGCGGGCGTGAGCACCTGCCCATTTGTGAAACGCACGACCTGATAACCTCTTTTTTGGAAAATCGCTTGAATCTGTTCGACCAACGCATCTTGAAATTGATCGATATAGGGGCTAAGGTTGCCACTCACCTGCACATGTGGGGCTAAAATCCCCACAACGCGGTGATTGGGAGACTCTTGATCGATATTAACCGGGTAATAAAACTTCAAGGGGATATCGCCCACTGCTTTTTTAACGCTAGCACTTTTTTTGGTTGGGCTTGCCCCCATTAGATTCGGCATTGCTCCCTGAATCCATCACGCAACCTGCAAGCACTAGGGACACACCAGCTAATGTAGCCAAAATCTTATTTTTCATTTCCTAATAAACTCCTTACTCAAAATATAGCGGACCATTGTACAACAAACAAGAGAACTAAAGGACAACAAAAGCTAGAGATGAACCCCCCAAAAAACCCTAAGACACCTAACCTTTAAACCAAACTATTTTTTTGAATTTTTAGTTTGCTCGATCGCTTTGCGGTAGCGGTTAATGTGCGAATCGGTGAGTTCTTCAACTAATTTTTGCATCACACCCGCATACATTTGGGTTAAAATCTTGTGGATTGCTTTGTCTGTATTAACCTCATGTTCCTCTGTAGTTTCAATGCGGGATCCAGAAAAACCGCCGGAGTTGGTGCTGCGATAGGTATAGGTGTGGTTGAAGGCTTGGTAAGTGCCCACATTCACGCCAAAGTTATGGATAATTCTCCCCGATTCGGGCTCAAAGAATTTAAAAAAGAGCGCACCGGCACTTTCATCCACTAACTTATCGTTATTGTCGCTCTCAGGGTCATCTAGATCGATTCTCACATCTTCAAGGACTCCCATCCAACCGGTCAAATCCAAAACTGCCCAAATCTTGTGTTTTTCTTCATCTGTGAGTTGGTCTCTAGTGTCTAACAACTCCACTTCATAGCCTCGTTTTTGGAAAATTTCCTTGATTTGCCCTACAAGAGCTGTTTGGAAGTCTTGGATATGGGATTTGAGATTGTCGGTTGATTGGATATGGGGGATGAGAATACCAATGACATGGTGGTTGGCTGGTTCTTGATGGATATTAAGGGGATAAGAAAAATGTATGGGGGCTTCCGCTTTTGCTTGTTGTGTGCTCTGCTTAGTCTGTGTGCCTTGTTGGGCTTGTTTTTGGGCTGGAGCTTGGCTTGTCTTTTGAGGCCCACCCTCCGTGGCACAGCCAGCAATCAATGCGCCCATAAGTCCCGTCAGTAAAACACTCTTTGTTGTCTTTTTCATGAAAACTCCTTTAAATTGTAAGTAAATAGGGTCTATTTTATCGTAAAAAAAATAACAAATAGCTAATTTACCCCCTCCTTTTGTTAAAAATGCACGCTAAATAGGCAAGACACGGATATGTTCATCTAGATGATCTTGCAACATGCCCTCAATGGCAAAGAGAGTCCCCGTGGTCGCACTAGCACACCCATCGCATGCGCCCATGTAGCGGATATAGACATCCACAAATCCCCCACCCTCCTTGATGTCCAAAATCTCTAGGTTGCCCCCGTCCATCATCAACATCGGGCGGATATGCGCATCGATAGCCTGATCGATGGCACGCACTTTTTGCACCATTGTCATATCGCTAAAGGCTAGGCTACCCTCCAAAGATTTTTGCGCTTGGCTTTTGAGTTTCTCCTCTTCCATCTCAGCGCGCACCTCTTTTAAAATATCCACCAAGTAATATTCCCTAGCCTCATGCCCACCCGGGCGCACACAGCTTTTACAAAAGCCCCCGGCTTTGGTGTAGTTGGTGATCTCCTCGACACTTTTGAGATCATTGAGTCTAATCACCTCTTTAATCGTACCCAAACTCACGCGTGCACATTCGCACACAATGATCTCATCCTCAAAATCGGCGGCATCCTTACCCAAATACTGCCCGGCTGCTTGCTTGATCACATCATAAGCCATCACCGAGCAGTGCATTTTTTGCCCGGGCACTGCCGGCACATCGGGGTGATCGCGCAAATTCCGCTCCACATCTAAATTAGTGATTTTCACCGCCTCTTGGACGCGTTTGCCCAAGCACAGCTCCACCATCATATCCGAGCTAGCAATGGCTGTCCCGCACCCAAAGCTCTTAAACTTGGCATCAATGATTGTGTCCGTGTTTTCATCCACCAGCCAATACAGGCGCACCGCATCCCCGCACGCCTCCGCGCCATAATCGGCCACAATGAGCCGCGCCCCCCTAGCCTTAGCATCCTCCTCTGTGAGCACGCCTAAATGCGTGGGGTTATCCATGCGTCTGCTCACCTCCTTAGAATAAGCATCCCACAACGCCCCACCTAATAAATTATTCTTTGCCATGCAATCTCCTTAATTTAAGCCATAAGAGCTAGAAATATTACGCAATCGTTTCACCGCCTTTTTAAACACCTCAATGGTGCGATCGATCTCTTGGATCGTGTTAAAACGGCTGAGTGAAAAGCGCACCGCCGTGTGTGCCAGCTCCACATCTGCTCCAATGGCGACCATGACCGGATTGGCCTTGAGATCCTCGCTAGCACATGCGCTCCCAGTAGAAGCGGCGATATTGGCACGATTCAAATCCCATAACATCGCCTCGCCCTCAATCCCGCGCACGCTCACCAAAGTGGTATTAGGCACGCGGTGGATGCGATCCCCAATTACAGAAACATCTTTGATTTCCAGCAGGGCATCTTCTAGCTTGTCTCTTAGCCCCCCCACCACTTCCTTTTCATAGTCCAAATTTTGTTGGGCTAACTTCATCGCCTCTCCCATGCCAATAATATAGGGGACATTCAAAGTCCCGCTGCGCCGCCCGCGCATATGCTCCCCCCCATGCAAAAGGGGGGTGAGCTCCACGCCCGATCTAATGTAAAGCCCCCCCACGCCCTTAGGGCCATGGAATTTGTGTGCGGAGAAGGAGAGAAAATCCACTTGGGCTTTTTGCACATCCACCGGGATTTTGCCGATGGCTTGCACCCCATCGCTATGGAACAGCACGCCCCTTTGCTTGCACACTTGCCCGATCTCTTCAATGGGGAAAATCAAGCCCGTTTCATTATTCGCCCACATCACACTCACTAAGGCGGTTTTATCTGTGATTGCCTCGGCCACTTGGCTGGCTGCAATTGTGCCATGCTCGTTGATGGGCAAATAAGTAACCTGCATGCCCACACTCTCTAAAAATTCGCAAGTGGCATGCACGGCGGGGTGCTCCACTTCTGTGGTGATGATGTGATCCTTGCCATGCTTTAAAAACGCATCAAAATACATCGATTTGAGCACCCAATTATTGCTCTCAGTAGCACAAGAAGTGATGATAATATCATCCTCGTTATTGGCGTGTATGCCCTCATAGAGTTTGTCAAGGGCTTGGGTGATCATCGGGTGGGTTTCTGTGCCAAACTTATGTAGGGAATTGGGGTTGCCGTAGTGCTCACAAAAATAAGGCTCCATCATGTTTTCCACTAAAGGGTCAACCTTGGTCGTGGCGTTATTGTCTAAATAAATGCGATCTTGCATCAACATATCCTATCGGTAATTTGGTGGGTTTGTTGGGAAAATACTACTCTCATAGTTTGAGGATAATACACGCCTATCCTTTCCTCAAGCTTAAGGAATTTGCATCATCTCAATGAGTTGTTGGATACTCTGCTGGCTATCCACAATTTCTTCCTCCTCTTGTGCCATAAAAGCCCCCATGCTCTCCTTTTTATCCATCGCTTCATCTAATTCGCTATCAAACCCTCTTTGGTAAGACCCAATGCGAATCAACACCTCATTTTCTTTGAGCAAGGCATGGAGTTTGCGGAATTTGCGGGCTGCCATGTTGTGTTCATGGCTACTCACTTCCTTACTCACCCTAGAGGCAGAATTTAAAATATTAATGGGCGGATAAATCCCATGGTCGGTGAGTTCGCGACTGAGCACAATATGCCCATCTAAGATACTGCGGCTTTGATCGGCAATCGGGTCGCTCAAATCATCGCCCTCTACTAGCACGGTGAAAAAGGCAGTGATAGAGCCCTTGTTTTGCTCCTTGCCTGCGCGTTCCATCAGCTGGGGTAAAAGGGTTAGGCTTGAGGGGGGGTAGCCCTTGCTGGTGGGCGGTTCGCCTAAAGCTAGCCCAATTTCGCGCTGTGCCATCGCAAAACGCGTTACCGAGTCCATCATAAACAAGACATCATGCCCTTGATTTTTAAAGTATTCTGCCACACTCATGGCACAAAAAGCCCCGTATTTGCGCATCAAGGGCGAATCATCGCTGGTAGCCACCACCAACACGGTATTACTCAAATCGCCTTGTAAGTTCTTGTGGATAAATTCGGGAATCTCACGCCCCCGTTCCCCAATTAGGGCAATGACCTTAATGGAGGCACTGCACCCCCGCACAATCATGCCCATTAAAGTGGATTTACCCACCCCACTACCCGCAAAAATCCCCATTTTTTTGCCCCTTGCCACAGGTGAGCAAGCCATCAATGCTTTTCACCCCCACGCCAAACATTTCATCGATGATCCCTCTTTGTAGGGGCTTCATGGGCGCAACCATCACGGGCGCATAAGCACTCGCCCCCACAAAGCCCAAGCCATCTAAGGGATTGCCCAAAGGATCAAGCACCCGCCCTAAGAGCGCCTCCCCCACCGGGAAGCTCAAACCCTCTTTGACAAATAACACTCGATCGCCCACTTTGCACCCCTCCACAAAGGAAAAGGGCGCAAAACTAAATTGGGTCTGTTCCACCAAAACCACCATCCCCAAGCATTCCTTGCCATCATTGCGTTCCACACGCACCACATCGCCCACAGAGGGCAAAAAACCCTTGACAAAAACCATGTTGGGTAAAATTTTGGTGATCACACCATAGCGGGGCGATAAATCCCGACTGAGTTGCAACCTAGCTTTGAGGGCTCCTAAAGACATCGGCTCTCCTTGGGGCTTAATTTTGGATTAACACAGATTGCGTTAAAATAAAGGCTTATGATTATACTTTAATAGACTTCAAGGAGTTCTAATGGATGTGGAAGCTAAAAGGCTAGATAGTGCCAATGCCAGTGTGTGTGCCAAGCCTTCAATGCAAGATTTTGAGGAGAAATCCCAAAAGATCGCCCAAAAAATCGCCAAAAGCGCTAAATTAGATGGTTTTAGAAAAGGCAAGGTCCCCCTAGACATTATCAAACAACGCTATCAAAGCCATATTGAGCAAGAATCCCAAAAGGAGCTCCTAGATGAGATTTTAAAAGAGGGGCGCACCCAGCTCAAGCTAGAACTGCAAGATTTAATTGGCAACCCTGCGGTGGTTAAATTTGACAAACAAGAGGGGCATTTTGACATTGAAATTGACATCGGTTTAAGACCCCAAATTGACTTGTCAGCCATAAAAGAGTGTGTACCCAGCTTCACGATCAAAGAGATTCAAGAGAGCGAAGTTGAAGAGAGATTGCAGACCTTAGCCAAAGAACGGGCGACTTTCTCAGATGCCCCTGCAGATAAAAAAGTGGAAAAAGGCGATGGGGTGGTGCTTGATTTTGAGGGCATGCTGGATGGCAAAGCTTTTGAGGGCAACAAGGCGCAAAATTTTGCCTTGATCGTGGGGGAAAACCGCTTGATTCCCGGGTTTGAAAAACAGCTTGTAGGCATGAAAGTTGGGGAGGAAAAATATTTCCCCGTGCTCTTCCCCAAAGATTATGCCAATGCCAACTTGGCGGGTAAAGAGGTGTCTTTTTATACTAAATTGCATAAAATCCAAATCCGCCATATCCCTAAAATCGATGATGACTTCATCAAGAGCGTTTTAAATCAAGAAAAAGAGCCCACCCTAGAGTTACTCAAGCAAAAAATCCAAGAACAGCTTTTTACAGAGGCTAAAACCCGCCTTTATAACCAAGAGCTCAAAGAAAAACTGATTGATAATTTAGATAAATCCCTATCCTTTGACCTGCCTAAAACCATTGTGGAACAAGAGATGGATTTAGCCTTGCGTCAGGCTTTGCAAAGCATGGACCAAGCCCAGATTAAAGAGCTCCAAGACAATCCTAGCAAGGTCCAAGAAAAACGCGAGGGTTTCAGAGAGAGCGCCCAAAGAAGTGTGAAAGTAACTTTCATCATAGACGCATTAGCCAAACAAGAAAATGTCCAAGTCCAAGATAATGAGGTCTTCCAAACCCTCTATTATGAAGCGTTGATGACCAACCAAAACCCCCAGCAACTCATCGGGCATTACCAAAAAAATAACATGCTCCCAGCGGTGAAAATGGCAATGGTGGAGGATCGGGTATTGACCTTTCTGTTGGATCAACAATTACCCAAGGCGCAAGCATGAATTATGTTCCCTTTGTGATTGAAAAAACGGGGCGAGGAGAGCGCAGTTATGATATTTATTCACGCTTGCTTAAAGATCGCATTGTTTTGCTCAGTGGAGAGATCAACGATGCGGTGGCGGCAACCATTGTGGCACAACTCTTGTTTTTGGAAGCCGAAGACCCCGAAAAAGACATTAATCTTTATATCAATTCCCCGGGCGGATCGGTTACTAGCGGGTTTAGCATTTATGACACCATGAACTATATCCACCCGGACATTTGCACCATCTGCATCGGGCAAGCAGCCTCTATGGGGGCGTTTTTACTCAGCTGTGGGACTAAGGGCAAACGCTTTTCTCTGCCCCACTCAAGGATTATGATCCACCAACCCCTAGGGGGCACACAGGGGCAGGCGACCAATATTGCCATCTACACCAAAGAGATTTTACGCTTGAAAGGCACTCTAAACCAAATCATGGCAGATAATACCGGACAATCATTAGAAAAGATCGAACAAGACACCGATCGGGATTTCTTTATGAGTGCCCATGATGCCAAAGATTATGGGCTAGTCGATGAAGTCTTGGTCAAAAGCACCAAACAAGTTTAATGGTACTCGAGATTTTACACTACCCAGACAAACGGCTAAGGACCCTCTCTCAAGAGGTGGTGGGCTTTGATGAAAATTTGCACACCCTCTTAGAGGATATGCAAGAGAGCATGCTAGAGAGTAAGGGCATTGGGCTGGCGGCTATCCAGGTGGGCGTGCCCAAGCGCATTTTGATTATCAATTTGCCCAGAGAAGATGAGCAACAATACCCGCAGGATTGCCTAGAGATCATCAACCCAGTCATCACCCACAAAGAAGGCACCATCTTATGGAAAGAGGGCTGTTTGTCTGTGCCCGATTTTTATGAAGAAATTGAACGCAGCGCTAAGATCACCTTGAGTTATCAAGACCGCACAGGCACGCCTAAAATGCTCCAAGCTGAGGGATTATTGAGCGTGGCAATCCAGCATGAAATGGATCACCTCAATGGGATTTTATTTGTGGATAAACTTTCCATGCTCAAGCGCAAGAAGTTTGAAAAAGAGTTTAAAAAGACCCTAAAAATGCCGTGAATGCCCGCATCAACACCCTTTATTGCGCCACGATGTCTTGTGCCCGGGCGCATATTGTGGAGGTGGAGGCGACTTTTACGCGCGCCTTGCCCGCCTTTGTGATTGCTGGCTTGCCTAGTAGCGCGATTCAAGAGTCCAAACAGCGCGTCCAATCGGCTTTGCACAATAACGGCTTTTCTTTCCCGCCCCTAAAAATCACCATCAATTTATCCCCAGCGGACTTACCCAAGAGCGGGAGTCATTTTGATTTGCCCATGGCTTTGTTAGTGGCTTTGCAAAAAAGCCCCTTTGGAGGGCAAATGGTTTGCCTTTGGGGAGTTGGGTTTAGATGGCAAGATCAAACATGCCACAAGCATTTTCCCCCTACTCTTAGACATCGCCATCTTAGAGCCCAATGCCCATGTGATCGTCCCCAAACCCAATCAAGAACTCTTTTCGCTCATCCCCAATCTCAACTTTTACTATGTGGAGCACCTCAAAGAAGCCCTAGAGATCATCACGCAAAAAGACCCCACACCCCATGCCTTCAAATCCCAACTCGATTTTGAATGCTTGGAGATCAACAACCAAAAATACTACTATGTGCCCACTTTTGATCTGGATTTTAGCGATGTCAAGGGGCAAGAGGCCGCCAAAGAAGCGGCATTGATTGCCGCTAGTGGGATGCACAATGTGATCTTTGAGGGCAGCCCGGGCTGTGGGAAAAGCATGATTGCCAAGCGCATGCGTTATATTTTACCCCCCAGCACGCTAGCCGAGATGATCGAATCGCTCAAATTGCGCATTTTAAGCCAACAAGAGAGTGCTTATAGCCCACTAAGGAGTTTTAGAAACCCCCACCAAAGTGCCTCTAAGTCCAGCATTCTAGGCTCAACCCACGCACATAGCCCAAGGCCGGGCGAAATCGCCCTCGCCCACAATGGGATTTTATTTTTTTGATGAGTTGCCCCATTTCCCAAAAAATATCTTAGAGGCTTTAAGAGAGCCTATGGAGAATAATAAGCTGGTGATCTCTAGGGTGCAAAGCAAGATCGAGTACCCCACTTCCTTTTTTATTCATCGGGGCGATGAATCCTTGTCCGTGTGGGAATTTACTAGACCCTCATAAACTCTGCCGTTGCCAAGAACGCGAAATCAATGCCTATAAAAACCGCCTAAGCGAACCCTTTTTAGATCGCATTGATTTATTCGTGCAGATGAATCCCACCCAGCTTGAGGCTAAAGCTAATACCCCTTCAAGCCACTACCATAGCCAAATGCTCCAAGCCTTCAAAATGCAAAAATGCAGGGGGCAAGAAAAACTCAATGGCAAACTCATAGAAAGCCAAATTGAAGAATTTTGCATTCTCGATCAGGGGGCACAGACTTTATTAGATCAAGCCACCATGCGTTTTGGGCTCTCTGAGCGGGCGATTCATAAAAGTAAAAAGGTGGCGCGCACCATTGCTGATCTGCACCAAAGCCCCCAAATCCACAAAGAACACATGTTAAAAGCACTCCAGTTTAGAAAAGTCAGCTAATATCAGCTAGCAACCTCCAAATAAGGGAAAAGCATGCAGAAGTATTATTTTAAGGGCTTGGACTGCCCGGATTGTGCCAACAAATTAGAAGCGGAGTTGAATAAACAAAGTTATGTTAAAAGCGCGCAAGTCTCCTTTAACACCAGCACGCTTTATTTAGACAGCCAAGACATCCCCCAAGCCCTATTGCTCATCAAAAAGCTAGAGCCTGACATGGTGTTATCTGCCCAAGAACAAGATCACAGCCCCGATCAAGCCCGCACCCACATAGAACTTTACATTTTGCTGGGCACAATTGCGCTGTTTTTAATCGGCGTGGCGGCTTTGCACTTTAGCCAAGTTACTTGGATACGCCAAGCCAGTTATATTTTATTAGCTGGGGTGTATGTGTTTGCGGGTAAAGATGTGTTTATGGGGGCTTTTAGAGCCATTAAAAACAAACGCTTTTTTGATGAAAATACGCTCATGTTGAGTGCGACCATTGCGGCCTTCTGTGTGGGGGCTTATGAAGAAAGCGTTTCGGTGATGGTCTTTTACGCAACTGGGGAATTTTTGCAAAAACTCGCTATTGCCCGTTCTAAAAAATCTCTGCAATCTCTCTTAGATGTCGCGCCCAATTTGGCTTACATCAAGCGCGCCCATGGCTTAGAGCAGATCGATCCCAAGGATTTACAAGTAGGCGATGTGGTGGTGGTGAAGGTGGGGGAAAAAGTGCCCACCGATGGGCTTGTGTTGCTAGGCGAGAGCATGCTCGATCAAAAGAGCTTGACAGGCGAGCCCTTGCCCCTCAATGTGAAAGAAAATAGCCCCATTTTGGGTGGGAGCATCAATTTAAAAGCCATGTTGGAGGTTAAGGTTACTAAGCTTTATAAAGATTCTTCAGTGGCTAAGATCGTGGATTTGGTAACTCAGGCGGTCAGCCAAAAATCCCAAACCGAAAAGCTCATCACCACTTTTGCGCGTTACTACACGCCCGCTGTTTTTGGCATTGCCCTTGGTATTGCATGCGTGCCCCCTTTGTTGGGGTTTGGGAGTTTTGAGGAGTGGATTTATCGGGGATTGATTGCCTTGATGGTGAGTTGCCCTTGTGCTTTAGTGATCTCCGTGCCCTTAGGATATTTTGGCGGGGTGGGGGCGGCTAGCAAGCATGGCATTTTGATTAAAAAGCGTGCATACCTTAGAGACTCTCACGCAAGTTAAAAATATCGCCTTTGATAAAACCGGGACTTTGAGCAAGGGGGAATTTGAGGTGGTGGATGTCGTGCCAGCGGGCAACTTTTCTAAAGAAGATGTGTTGCAATTTGCCACATGCGCGCAAATCCTCTCCACCCACCCCATTGCTATTTCGATCCAAAAAGCCTACACCAGCACATGCCAACACCAGATCGAGGAATACCAAGAGTTGGGGGGGCTTGGCGTGCGGGCTAAGTGCCATGCCAACTTGATTATAGCCGGGAATGAAAAGATGTTGCGTAAATACAATATCCCGCATGCGTGTTGTTCTTTGGAGGGCACGATTGTGCATGTGGCTTCTAATGGGGAGTATATTGGCTATATTGTGGTGGCTGACACGCTCAAAGAGAATGCCAAAGCGTGCTTAGAGGGGCTTAAAAAAGAAGGGATCGCTAACTTTTGCATTTTGAGCGGGGATAATGAGCATGCCACTAAGGGCGTGGCTAAGAGCTTAGATTGCCCCTATTATGCTAATTTGTTGCCCGAAGAAAAGGTGGAGGCGTTCAACAAGTTCAAGCAAGCCCACAAGCACAAGAGTGCCTTTATTGGAGATGGGATCAACGATGCGCCCACTTTGGCTTTAGCGGATGTGGGGGTGGGCATGGGGAGTGCGAGCCAAATTAGCAAAGAGAGTGCGGACATTGTGATCACGAATAATAATTTGGAATCCATCGTGCAAACCTTTAAAATCGCCAAAAAGACCAAAAATATTGTGATGCAAAATATCATCTTTGCATTGGGAATCAAGGCGATGTTTATTGTGTTAGGGCTCTTTGGGGAGGCGACTTTGTGGGAGGCGGTTTTTGGGGATGTGGGCGTTACGCTCATTGCCTTAGCCAACTCCATGCGCACCATGCGCATTTAGGGGGCTTGTTTAGTGATGGTTAGTTTTTTTTGTGTTATAATGCCCGTTTAAAAATTGCAAAGGAAAAAAAATGAAGGTTTTAAAATTAACATTGGCTTCTGGGGCTCTTTGTGTGGGGCTGAATGCCCAAACGATTGGCTTGAATGTCTTCCCCGAGTATCAAGCCAAACCCGATCAAGAGATGTTAGACTTGGCAGGCAAAATCGAGGCGCGCAAGGTGATTGAGTATTTGAGCGAGATGAAAAATCGCTATAACAAAATGACACCCAAGCACAAGGCGGATTTTCAAAAACAATTCCAAGACAACTTGGCAAAAAACTTGGCTAAATTGAAACCAAGCGAGAGGAAACAACGCTTGGCGACCATTAAAAAAGACTTTAGCCGCAAGGGAAGCAAATATCAACCACCTACGCGAGGAAGTGGAAGAGGAATATGCCTACATCGACTATTGGAAAAAGTTGCTCAGTTCCGATAAATTTGAGGAAGATTTGATTCAACATGGCTTTAACACCCCACCCAAAAAGCACAAATAGTTTAGCGTAGGCGTTTTTTTGCGGGTTTTGGAGAGTTTGAAGATTTGGGAGGGTTGGCTCGCATAGAGCCCACGCCGATCCTCGATGATGATTTGGGCTAGCCCAAAGGCAATCTGATAATCATAGGGTTGGGCACTGCGGTTTGCTGAGGTGCTGAAAATCACACCCAAGCGTTCTAAATAATTTAAAGTCAAAGGGTCTTGGATCACACGCCAAGCTTGGGAATTGCGGCAAACTAGCGTGGCTTTTGTGCGCCGTGCTAGGGCTTTGTGCTGGAGGGGCACGCGTGGGTTTAGGGCTTTGAGGCTGGGGGACACTTGCAAGAGGGGCTTGTTAGGGGGGCTGTTTTTAATCGTGTTTAATTTTTTGGCATCATAACTAAAAAAGCCCGCTGTGGTGTCGCTTTGGGCTAGAATCACATCTTCTACAAACTCCATGTATTCCCTTTATATGGCGTTGATTGGCACACATGGTAGCATTTTTAGGGCTTCAAGCAAATGAGTCATCACTCTTTAGATGAATCATGCTAGAATCTGCGGGTGTTCTTTCTAACATAGCACAATATAAACAATAAGTTTGCAACCCAAAATGAGGAGTATTGCGTGAATCTGGGTTTTAAAATCATAGGGGTCATTTTTTTGTCTCTATTCATTGTGGGAGCGGCGGTTGCTTTGATTACGGGCACAAAACAGCATGATCTGCTCTCCTCTTTGGTGGAGAGTGAAAAGAGCGGGGATATGCGCAATAGAACCAACAACTTACGCTACACCACCCATTTAATCGAGCAAGCCATTGCGGGTTTTTATGAACTCTTGCCTAGAGAGAAAGCCCAGCAAATGGCATTGGCGTATTTTGCCAAGATCAACAATGACAAGGGCATGATCTACATGGTTGTAACCGATATGGAGGGCAAGGTGCTCTTTGACCCAGTCAATCCTGATACTGTTGGCAAGAGTGGGTTGCATTTGATGAGTGTGGATAATGTCTGCTATGTGTGTGGCTATATCAAGGAGGCTAAGGTGGGGGGGGGATACACTTACTACAAAATGCCTAAATTTGATGGGGGCACGCCTGAGCCCAAAGTGGCTTATAGCCATTACGATCCAGTGAGTAAAATGGTGATTGTCGCCACCAGTTATTTTAGCGATATTCTAGGGGCTTCTGAGGAGACCAGAAAAGAAGTGGAAACAAAAGTCGTGAAAAATCTGGGCACTTTGATTTGGAATATTGCGCTCATCGTTGTGGCTTTGATTGTGCTCACTTCTGTTTTTGTTTATTTTGGCATTATCCGGCGCTTGCATCGCTTGGTCCATCGTGTGCATGAGTTTAGCTTGGGGGACCGGGATTTGACCCAACGCATCCAAACTAGCCGCGTTAATGATGAAATATCCAAAATTAGTGGGGGGATCAACCACTTTGCAGAGAGCATACAGGAGTTAATTAAAGAAATTAAGGATAGCTCTAAGGGTAGTCGGGGCGTGGCCGAGCAACTCAAGACGGGCATCACTGAAACCTTACAAATCATGCAGAAACGCACACAGATGATCGATGCCGTTAGAAAGAAAACAAATGATATTAGCGTGATGGTGAATCAATCCACCGAAGAAGCCCAAGCCAGCCAAAAGGATTTAACCGAAGTGCAAGATTTGGTGCAAACCTCCAATGATTCCATTAGCAATTTATTCGGGCAAATTACAGAAGCATCTAAAACAGAGGAAGAATTGGCTAGTAAGGTCGAGCAACTCAGCAAGAATGCTGATAGCGTGAAGAGCATTTTACACATCATTAACGATATTGCCGATCAGACCAATTTATTAGCCTTGAACGCCGCCATTGAGGCCGCGCGCGCGGGCGAGCATGGGCGGGGCTTTGCGGTGGTGGCTGATGAGGTCCGTAACCTAGCCGCACGCACCCAAAAGAGTCTAGCCGAGATCAACTCCACTATTGGGGTGATCGTGCAAGAAATCAATGATGTGAGTAGCCAGATGAATCTCAATTCTAAGAAAATTGAACAACTCAGCGGAGTGGGCTTGGAGGTGCAAAAACGCTTTGAGGACATGAGCAAGAATTTAGATTCCACCGTGGGGCGGGTTAAAAAATCGATTGGGAATTTTGTGGGGACTAAAGAGGATATTGATGTGATCACGCATGACTTTGCAGGCATTGATGAGATCAACAAGGCAACGGCTAAAGAGGCGGTTAAAATCGTGGGCTTTGCCGATACAATCCTCAATAGCACGCGCAATGTCGATGGTTTGGTGGGTCAATTCAAAACATGATTTTGGGGATTGACCCGGGGAGTCATAAGTGTGGGTATGGGATTGTGGATTTTCAAGGTAAGTTGGTGGGGGCAGGATTTATGCACATCCAAACTTCTTGTTTGCAGGATCAAATCTTGGAGGCAGTGGGGGGGCTAGAGCAACTTTTTAAGAGTTATGCCATTGTGGAGGTGGCGATGGAGGATATTTTTTATGCCTACAACCCAAAGAGTGTTTTGAAGTTAGCCCAACTGCGGGGCGCATTGGGGCTTAAGATTTTGCAAGTTTTTGGGCGTTTTAGCGAATACACACCCTTACAGGTCAAAAAGGCACTCACCGGGCATGGCAAGGCGAGTAAGGAACAAGTATCTTTTATGGTTAAAAAGATTTTGGGGATCAAAAGTGCGATCAAGCCCCTAGACATCACCGATGCGATCGCCATTGCCCTAACACATGCCCAACAAAGAAAAATCCACAATCCATGATCGATCCCCTCTTAGAAACGCTCAAATTAGATTTGAGCGAATATGAATACCAAACTTATATGCCCTTGTTGCGTTTTGATCCGCGCGCTTCCAGAGCCGATCACTTTGTTTTTTTATGCCCCCAATGCTTTGGTGTGTGGCTATATCCAAGCCAAGTATGGGGATTTGTTAGAAAAGACCATCGGGGCACAAAAGGGCTACCCGATCAAGGTGCAGATTTTGCCCCAAAACCAACAAGTGGAGCGTATCCCCAAAGCCTTCCGGCTCAACCCTTCACTTAACCCCGCTTTTACTTTTGATAGCCTTGTGGTGGGGGAATGCAACCAGATGGCAATTAAAATCGCCTCCAAAGTGGCTAAAGAGATTGGGGCGTATAACCCCGTGCTTTTTTTTGGGGGCGTGGGGCTGGGTAAAACCCACATTTTAAATGCCATTGGCAATTTTGCTAGCCAGCGGGTGCAAGATGTGCTGTATGTTACTGCCGAACAATTTTTAAACGACTATGTTTTTAGGCTGGGTAATCATAGCATGGATAAATTCCAAGATAAATACCGCTCATGCGATTATCTCTTGATCGATGATGTGCAGTTTTTTGGGGGTAAGCAGAATGTGCAAGAGGAGTTTTTCCACACCTTTAACGCTTTGCATAGCCAAAAAAAGCAAATTGTGATGACCTCAGACAAACCGCCTAAATTCATCAAGGGTTTAGCCGAACGCCTGCTCTCACGCTTTGAGATGGGCATGATTGCTAGTATCCAAGCCCCCATGCTAGAAACCAAAATCGCTATTATCAGCAAAAAATGCCAGCTCAACCAAATTTCTATGGATTCAGAGGTGATCGCTTTTTTGGCTAGCCACTTGCATGATAATATCCGCCAAATTGAGGGGGCTTTGTTGCGTTTGCATGCCACAGCCACGCTCTCCGGGCAAAATATTAGCCTAGAGTTGGCTCAAGAAATTTTAGAACACACCCAAAGAGAGACAAGCCTAGAGATCAATTTAGAAAGTATCTTGCGGGTGGTCTCCCAAACCCTCAACCTCAAACCCTCTGAGATTAGGAATAATTACCGCAATAAACAAGTGGCGTTGGCTAGAAAAATGGTGATTTACTTGGCGCGCACACTCATTAAGAGCCCAACCACCACTTTAGCGCAATTTTTGGGCATGAAAGATCACAGTGCTGTGAGCAAGGGACACAAGATGATCGCTATGCGCATGCAAGAGGACAAAAACACCAAGCTTTTAATCGAAGAGATGTTAGACAAAATCAAGACACAAGGGCACTTGTAGTATAATGGTCCTCTTACAGAAAATAAGCAAAAAGGCTAGCAATGCATTCCTACACGGGCGATAAGATCAAGGTATTAAAGGGCTTAGAAGGCGTGCGGGCACGCCCGGGCATGTATATTGGGAATACTAATATTGATGGCTTGCACCACTTGGTCTATGAAATTGTGGATAATTCCATTGATGAAAGCATGGCAGGTTTTTGCAACCAAATTAATATCACGCTGACCCAATATGGTTCATGCATGGTGGAGGATAATGGGCGGGGTATCCCCGTGGATATCCACTCTACAGAGGGTATCCCAGCTGCTACGCTGGCTTTAACCACCCTGCATGCGGGGGGTAAATTTGACAAACAAACTTACAAGGTTTCAGGTGGGCTGCATGGCGTGGGGGTGAGCGTGGTGAATGCGCTTTCTACCAAACTCATTATGACCATCAAACGCGGGGGGCAGATTTTCAGACAAGAATTTGCTAAGGGCATCCCCACCACCCCCTTAGAAGTGGTGGGCACCACCAAAGAACAGGGGACCAGCATTGAGTTTTTCCCCGACCCTTCCATTATGGAGGTGGTGGCTTTTGATTCCTCTGTGCTAAAAAAACGCTTCCAAGAAATGGCTTACTTAAACCATGGCGTAACCATCCATTTTGAGGACCAACCCAACCAAATTAAAGAAACTTACCACTATACAGAAGGTTTGAAACAATTTATTTTAGACAACAATAAAAACCCCCTCATCTCTGAGGTGATCGCCTTTAGCGCACAAGCAGAGGACATGGAAGTTGAAATCGCCTTAGCCTACAATGAGGGCTATAGCGAGCAGATGTTTAGCTTTGTTAATAGTATCCGCACGCCCGAGGGGGGCACGCATGAGAGTGGGTTTCGCATGGGTCTTAGCCGTGCGATTTTAAACTATATCCAAGAAAATGCCAATGCGCGCGAAAAAGAGGCGGGCGTGGTGCAAGAGGACATTAAAGAGGGCTTGCTTGCTGTGATCTCAGCACGGATTTTAGAACCCCAATTTGAGGGGCAGACTAAAGCCAAGTTAGGCAGTTCCTTTGTGCGCCCCGTGGTGGCAAAACTGGTCTATGAAAAGATGGCTAAATTCTTTGAGGAAAATCCTAGCGTGGCTAGAGCCATCATGCAAAAGGCATTGCTAGCCGCTAAGGGCAGAGAGGCGGCTAAAAAAAGCAAAGGAGCTCACCCGCAAAAAGGATAACTTGAGCGTGGGGACTTTGCCGGGCAAGTTGGCTGATTGCCAGAGCAAAGACCCTAAGGAATGTGAAATTTACCTAGTAGAAGGGGATAGTGCGGGCGGGTCGGCTAAACAAGGACGCGATCGGGTTTTCCAAGCGATCTTGCCCTTACGGGGTAAAATCCTCAATGTGGAGAAATCCCACTTGGGTAAAATTTTAAAATCTGAGGAGATCAAAAACATGATCACTGCCTTTGGGTGTGGCGTGGGGCAGGAATTTAATTTAGAAAAACTGCGTTACCATAAAATCATCATCATGACCGATGCCGATGTGGATGGTAGCCATATCCAAACCTTGTTGATGACCTTTTTTTACCGCTACTTAAAGCCCTTGATTGAAAATGGGCATGTCTATATCGCCCAGCCCCCGCTTTATCGCTTTAAAAAGAAAAAGATTGAAAAATACCTCAAAGATGAAAAGGAATTGAATCACTTTTTGATCGAGCATGGCATTGATAGCGTGGAGATTGAGGGGATGGGGCGTAATGACTTGTTAGACTTGCTTAAAACCTTGAGTGCTTATCGATCCTTGCTCCAAGAGCTAGAAAAACGCCCCATTTTAATGGAAGTCCTGCGTTATTTGATCGAACAAGGGGGTAAGGATTTGCCCCTAAGCACTTTAGCGCTCAAATTGCAAGAACACATTATCAAGGTGGGCTATCGCATTTTAACCCAGCAAGTTTTAGAGGATAGTTTGCACTTTTTTTGTGCAGACCAAATTAGGCTTGGTGGAAATTTTAATCGATCATGCCCTCTTTAGCGATCCGCTATTCTTAGAAGCCCAAAATCTCTTTGCCAAAATCAGGGATTTTAATTTAGACGCTTTGGAAGTGGATGGCTTGGAGTTTTTAGCCCAAATTGAGGAGCGTGCCAAACAAGGGGCGTATATCCAACGCTACAAGGGTCTGGGCGAGATGAACCCTGAACAACTTTGGGAAACCACGATGGCAACGGCTAACCGCCACTTGTTGCGGGTGTCTTTGGAGGATGAGGAGAAAGCCAATGATGCCTTTAATCTCTTAATGGGCGATGAGGTTGAGCCCCGCCGTGCCTATATCCAAGCCCATGCCAAAGATGTTAAGAATTTAGACATCTAATCAAAAAGCGATTTTTTTGGGGGCTTGGAGTTTTAAAACTTCATAGGTTTTAGGCGTGGCAATGCGCCCCTTAGCCGTGCGTTCCAAATAGCCATTAGCCAGTAAAAAAGGCTCAATCACCTCTTCAATGGTGCTCTCATCCTCATGCATGCTAGCTGCAATCGTGCTCAAACCCAAAGCCCGGTTTTTGGCATTGGCTAAGAGATTAAGATAGAGCAAATCCAAAGTATCAAAGCCATGAGCATTCACGCCCAATTCCTCTAATGCCATCTGGGCTCTAGGCAGAGAGATACTCTCTTCATTGGCGCTATCGGCAAAATCGCGGATGCGTTTTAAAAGCCTAAGGGCGATGCGGGGCGTGCCTCTAGAGCGTTTGGCAATCTCTAAGCTAGCCTCTATGTCAATGGCTTTGCAGAGTTTAGAGCTAGCCTTACTGATGATAATGGCTAATTCTTGGATACTATAAAATTGCATGCGAAAATGCATGCCAAAGCGATCACGCAAGGGGTTAGAGAGCATGCCCGCCCGAGTGGTCGCCCCAATGAGCGTGAAGGGGGCTAAATCAATTTTAATGGTCTGCGCGGCTGCTTTTGAGCCAATGATAATATCCAGCCTAAAATCCTCCATAGCCGGGTATAAAACCTCTTCAATAGCCGGGCTTAAGCGGTGAATCTCATCAATGAATAAAATGTCTTTAGCATTCAAATTGGTTAAAATCGCGGCTAAATCGCCGGTTTTTTCAATCATTGGGGCGGTGGTTACCTTGATTTGTGTCCCCAATTCTAGGGCGATGATGTGGCTTAAGGTGGTCTTACCCAAACCGGGAGGTCCAAAAAAAAGAAATGTGATCGAGGGTATCGCCCCGTTTTTTGTCTAGCATGGATGGAAACTTGCAAGAGCTTTTTTAACTTGTTCTTGCCCGATGTAGTCCTCCCAAAGTGCGGGGCGCAAACTCAGGTTTTCTTGCTCCTCCAAACTCTAAGGCTTGCAAATTGACTAAGCGATCGCTCATGAATAACTTTCTGCTGGGCTGGGGAAATTGCCCGACTCAATGTCAGCGATGTAATTTTTGATCGCCTCTTGGATGAGCTGGGCTCCTTGCAAATAGTGGCGCACAAATTTAGGCTTGAAGGCTTGGAACAAACCCAACATGTCAGAAAAAAACCAAAATCTGCCCATCACAGCCCGCCCCACTGCCTATGCCAATGGTGGGGATGTCTAATTTGGCTGTGATGGTGCTTGCCACACTAGAGATCACGCCCTCAATCACCAGCAAAGACACCCCCGCCTCTTGCAAAGCTAGTGCGTCCTCTAAGAGCTGATGAGCACTTTGGGGGGTTTTGCCCTGCACTTTATAGCCCCCCATGCCCCGCACACTTTGGGGTAAAAGCCCAATATGCCCCACCACCGCCACGCCCTCCTCTACAATGGCTTTAATCAAGGGCGCGCGTTTGAGCCCCCCCTCTAGCTTGATTGCATCGGCTTGAGTCTCTTGGTAGGCACGCAAAGCGTTTTTAATGCCTTGTTTTTTGTGGGTGTAGCTCCCATAGGGCATGTCCATGATCACAAAAGCTTTTTTAACAGCATAACACACCGCTTGGGTGTGGTAAATCATCATGTCCATGTGGGCACTCAGGGTATCCACACGCCCATTAAAACTCATATTCAAACTATCGCCCACCAAGATCACATCAATGAGGGGATCAAAAATCCCCGCAAAGAGCGCATCGTAAGCGGTGATCGCGCTAATTTTTGAGGGCTGACCCTCTTTGGGGTGTTTTTTAGCATAGAGCATGCCAAGTGTATTTTTCATGGGTAACCTTATAGTTTTTGAGATTTTACCTTTAAAATGCTATGATATGCTTGAGATGGGGATTAAGCCACTTTGGGGATTAATTTGCTTAGGAGAGACATTGAAGGTTAGTGCTGGGCTACTGGTATCTGCCCTCTTTTTGTGCCAAGCACTTTTAGAGGGCATTGACTATGAAACACTAGACCCCAAGTATTACCGCTACATCAAATTCTATGAAAAATACAGCGACAAAGAAATCGCGCTTTTGATTGATGATATTAAAGCGGCTGAGAAAAAAACCGGGCTTATTATTGGGCTTAGCACGGGTTTTTTTTATAATAACCAAATCCGCCTCAAAACCGGGAGTAAGAGCATTACGGGTAATTCCCTTAACTATTTGTGGGCGATTGGGGTGCGTTTTGGCTATCAGAGTTACCGCCCCTCACTCTTTGCCAAGACTTTCCGCCCCAATGTGATTGGGCGGCGTATTTATATCCAATACATCGGGGCTGTGCCCAAACAAGCGAGTATCGGGCGGGTGGGTTACCAGAGCGCAACCATCAATGCCGATCTGATGATCGATCCGGTCTTGCCCCTTGTGGGGCGGTATTTGTCCATGGGGTTTTTGTTAGGCATTGGGGTGGGGGTGGTCAGTCAGGGCATTAACACCAATTCTTTTTTTTGGCATGATGCTCAATACCGGGATTGCTTTTAGTGTCTTTGGGCATAACCGCGTAGAATTGGCCTTTAAGTTGCTCGCTAACAAAGATGTATCTTGGTGGGGTGGGGTTGTGAATGTGGGTTACCAATATGTCTTTTAAGTTCGCTCAAGGGGCTTTATGGGGCATTTTATTAGCCAATCTGTGCTTAGGCACAGCCGCACCCGATCCCCACAAACGCACCCCCATCCAAGAAAAACAATTCCAAATTTACATGCTCAAAGGGCAATTATATGAGGTGCAACAAGCCCAGCTAGACAAACAAGTTGCCAAGCGCAAGAGTGGGGTTTTTATGGGCGTGGTCTTGGCTGAATTGAATTTAAAGGTCGATGGGGTGAGCAATGGGAGCTTCCCGCTTTTATATGGGGTGCGTGTGGGTTACCAACAATACCTCAAGGGCGGGGTTGGGGGCTTGCGCTACTATGGGGAGTATTTGGGGGGCGTGGCAGGGAGTGTTTTAAAAGACAACCAATCTAGCTCTTATCAAATTGCCAGCTTGAATGTGGATTTGGTGATGGATAAACCCATTGATGCGGAGAGAAAATACGCCGTAGGGGTCTTTGGGGGGCTGGGCTTGGGCTGGAATGGGTATAAAGATTACCCCAAAGCCACTAGAAACCCCAATGGTTTTGGGGTGATTGTAAATTTTGGGGTGGCAATCACACTCAACACCAAGCACCGCATTGAATTAGCCTTGAAAATCCCGCCTTTAAAATCTACCCATGCTTTTTCTTATTCCTTGACAAGCGGGAACATCTACTATGTTAGTTATAATTTCTTACTCTAGGGTATATGATGAAGTTTTTGTTAGGCGTGGCTTTGGTGTTGGCGGGTTTGGGAGCCAATAGCGCACCAGACCAAGAGGGTGCTTTGGATCAAGAGATCAAGCGACTCCAAGAGCAAATTAAAGAGATGGGGGCGACACCGGACACCCAGCGCACCTACCCTAAAGAATACGATGACTATTTAAAAGGCACAAAACCCTCTAAAAAAGCTAAGAAAATCAAGGGCTACAAAATCGCGCACGAAAAGAGCGGGTTTTTCATGGGGGGCGGGTATGCTTTGGGGCTTTTAACAGAGTCCTATAGCAGTCCGCAAGTGATGGATAGCAATTTGGAGATTAAAGTCCCCAATGATGTTTTTAAAGGGGCTGTGACTCTGCAAGGTTGGGCTAATATGTTCAATTTGGAGCTAGGTTACCAGCGTTTTTTTAATCCTTATTTTGGGACACGGCTTTATGGGGATTTGCTCTTTGAGCCCGGGCTAGGCAAACTCACATCTAAAAACAACCCCAAAGCCAAGGGCGGGCAATTTTTTTACGCACTGGGCTCACTGGATATGGATGCGCTTTTTGATGCCCCCTTGGATCGCCAAAGAAAGAATTTTTTGGGCGGGTATTTGGGTTTTGGGGTGGGCTTGATGTTGCTTAATGATAAGGGGCGTGGGGTCTTGCAACAGATGTTGCAAAATGGCTATGTGAGTGCAAATGCGCTTTGGAAAATGCTGATGCAAGTGGATTATACAATCAATGTTGGCATCGCCTTCACCTATAAACGGCATTGGCGCTTTGAGCTGGGGACCAAGATTCCCATAACCTATTTGCGTTTGGGTTTTGAAACACCCGCCACTTATAGCAACACGCAAGGGAGTCGCACCCTCATTAGCGGGAATACGGGTTTTAAGCGGAGTAGTTTTCTGGTGATGAATGTGTTGTATGTGTTTTAAGGATTATCCATGTTATTGCGTTTGATTTTAATCGTATTGGTCATGGGCGGGGGGTATTTGAGTTATAACTACGCGATTAGCCAAAAAAATGGGGCTGAAATTAGCCTCACCTTGCAAGTTCCAGCCAACCACAAAGCAGCCACCAAACAAGAATACATCCCCAACCCGACGCATTGGAATCTCCAATATCCCTTGATTCTAACCCTCACCTCTAAGTTCAAAATCCGCTCTTACCACATCAAAGCCCTAACCAGCGATCACCTCGTGGTCTACGATCACGAACAAATTGTCTTAGATGAGCCCACAACGCTGAGTTTTCAGCTCCCCAAGCCTAGTATCAAGCTTGATAACCAAACCCACTTGCGTTATGAAATTGCCGTACGCGATTGGAGTTATGCTAAACTTTTTTAATGGCAACACCACCACCAAGAATTTTGAGATCACCCTAGACACCATAGAACCTAAAATTGACACCATCGCCCAATCTAGTAGCATTAACTATGGCGGGAGTGCCTTGGTGATCTTCAAGGTCGAGGATGAATCGCTTAACCGCGTGTGGCTGAGTAATGGGCATGAGAGCTTTAAAGCCTTCCCTTTTGTCAAAGACAAGCACTATATAGCGATTTTGCCATGGTCGATCTTGGAGCGCACCTTTACCCCCCAAATCATCGCGCAGGATAAAGCCTATAACGCCCATATCCTGACTTTAAAATTGATCAAAAACACCAAAGTCTATTACCCCAAGCGCACAATCGATTTGAGCAAGGAATATTCCAGTAAAGAAATTGCCCTAAAGGATATAGAGATTTTGCTAGGCTTAGAGAGAGCGGACACGCGATCAAGCGTGCGTAAAATTATCCAAGATGATTTAGGAAACATAACCGCCTATGATGCACTCCAATTCCAGCCCTTTAATCCCTTGAATAAAAAATCGAGGGTGTTGCTTGCCTTTGGGACTCAAAGGCAATTTATGTTTAAACATGAAAAGGTGGGGCAACGGCTGCATTTGGGGGTGGATTTGGCGGGCAAAAAATCTAAGGTTTATGCGAGCAATAGTGGCAAGGTGATCTTAGAAGAAGAGGTGGGGGGCTATGGCAAGAGCATCTTGATTGCCAATGGCTTAGGGGTTTATGCGTTCTATGGGGGCTTGTCAGAGTTTAAGGCAAATATGGGGGATTTGCTAGAGCCCCAAGGCGTGTTGGGGATCAGCGGGCATAATCTCACCAGCAAACGCGACCATGTGCATTTTGAGATTCTCATCCAAGGCGTGGCGGTGCGCCCCTCTGAATGGATGGATAAAAGGTTTATACAAAAATTTAATGCTATTATACATGAGGCAGAACGCAAAATCCAAGCCGGTCAGGAGTGATGGGTTGTTAAGAACGCGGCAAAAACAGGTGCGCTGTTTTGAGCTAGGTGTCGCCAGTAATGAGCAGTATTTGACTTTTATCCACAAGAATGCCCCGCTTTTGCAAGATTACTTGCTCTTATTTAGAGCCCCTATAGATAGCGAAGTGCTGGGTATTTTGCAACATTACCAGCTGGCTTATAGTGTGAGTGCTAAAGAGCTCAAGGGCAGACCCAGCGATCAAGTCGTGGTCTATGAAGCACTGGATTTAGCCCCACCCCAAAAGCCCCCCGCCCCAACAAAGGCGCTAATCGATCGGGTGCAGATTTTTGAGCGCAATATCCGGAGCGGGGAGGAAATTGATAGTGCTTTTAGTTTGGTGTTTTTGGGCAATATCAACCACGGGGCTAAGATTTATTCGGATCAAAATATTAGCATTTATGGGCGGTGTGAAGGGATCATCATTTGCATGGGTGTGTGTATGATTATCAGAAATGTCCATTCTTCTCACATCGCTTTTCAGGGCGTGGTGCTTGATCCAACCCAGCTAGCACGCATCAATGAAAACACCAAATTAAAATTGATTACCAAGAATGACGATATGATCACCATAAAGGATATACTATGAGACAAAGAACAATCGCAAGAAGTGTAGAGTTAATCGGAATTGGTTTGCATAAAGGCGTGCCGGTGAAAATGGTGCTAGAACCCTTAGGGGTTGGTGCTGGCATCGTGTTTGAACGCGCTGATTTGGGCGTGCAGATCCCCTTAAATAGCCAAAATGTGCTAGACACCAAAATGGCGACCACGCTAGGCTTAAAAGAACGCCCGCAGGCTAGGATTTCCACTGTGGAACATTTGCTTTCAGCTGTGAGTGCTTATGGGATTGACAACCTCAAAATCTCTGTGGATAATGAGGAGATTCCCATTATGGACGGATCATCTATTGCGCATTGCATGTTGCTTGATGAGGCGGGCATTGCCGAGCTAGAAGCCCCCAAGTCATTTATGCGCATCACTAAGGAAGTCCAAGTCCAAGAAGGGCAAAAGTTTGCTAGACTTAGCCCCAGCTCGCGCCTCTCCTTTGATTTTACAATCTCTTTCCCCCACCCCGTCATTAAGGAACAGCATTACCACTTTGATTTTTCCCGCCACCAGTATAAGGAGCAAGTGGCTAAGGCTAGGACCTTTGGTTTTCTCCAAGAGGTCAATTATTTGCGTTCCATTGGGCTAGCCAAGGGGGGCAATCTCAATAACTGCATTGTTTTAGATGAACATGGCATTGTGAATAAAGAGGGCTTGCGTTATGAAGAAGAGTTTGTGCGCCATAAAATCTTAGATGCGATGGGCGATCTGGTCTTTTTGGGCATGTCCTTGATTGGGGATTACCAATCCTACATGGGGAGTCATAAGCTCAATGCCATGCTTGTCCAAGAAGTCTTAGCCACAGAGGCTTTTGAAGTGATCCACCTAGCTCCCAAAAATCAAGAGAGCGAAAAATCTTTAGAAATGGTCTTGGCTTATCACTAATTGATACACGGGTGCTGTGTGTTGGTGTTGGCTTTGCAAAGTCCCATAAAAGTGGGTGTCTATGATCATCAAGGCTCTTTTTTACACGCTTTCCAATCTCCCAAACAAGCTAGCTTTGCGTTGGCAGAAATCTTTGATGCCCTCTTGGCTTGGACCAAGGATCACCAACTTGTCTTGCAAGCGATCTATTATGCCAAGGGTCCGGGGAGTTTGATGGCGATGAAACTTGCCCATGTTTTTTTGCACACCTTTAGTTTAGTGCGATCTCTTGAGCTCTATTCGGCTTTGGGTTTTGCCTTCAACAACAACGCCCCCATTAAGGCATTTGGAAAAATGGGCTATGTGCTTGAGGGCGATCAAATCCGCTTAGTGCCCTGTGATTCACAACTGCCCCCTTTGAATTTGCCTAAGCATTTGGATCGCACCCTTTTTACGCAAGATAACCAACCCATTTATCTTTTACCGCCCGTTTAAAGTGAGTGCTTATAATTAGACACAATGGTAAAATATAGGAAGCCGATTGGTTGTTAGCGTACCTGCCACGAGCGCAAACTTAGGACCGGGTTTTGATTGCTTGGGGCTTAGTTTGAATCTGCGGAATCGTTTTAGTGTGATCCCTTCTGTCTATACCAGCATTAAAATACAAGGCGAGGGTGAGGGCTTTTCAAAGTTCTTGGTGGATAATATTTTTGTCAAACTCTTTAAAGAGGCGTTGCAAGCACGGGGTATCCAAGAGAATTTTGAATTTTTATTCACCAATGCCATCCCCATTTCTAGGGGGCTGGGGAGCAGTTCGGCGATCATTGTCGGGGCTTTGAGCGCGATTGATTATTATTTAACCCACACACTGGATAAAGAAGAGATTTTGCATGCGAGTTTGGTGCATGAATCCCACCCAGACAACATCACGCCCGCTGTCTTTGGGGGGTTTAATGTGGCAGCCATTGAGAGTTTGCCCCATAAAGAAAGCAAGCAAAGACGCAAGCAAATTTACCACCTCAAAACCCCCATACCAACAGATTTAAAGGCAGTGGTGGTGATCCCTTCACATTCCATTTCGACCAAGTTCTCACGCATGGCATTACCCAAACGCTATGGCAGTGCCGATGTGATCTACAATCTATCCCGTGTGGGCTTGATGAGCATGATTTTTATGCAAGAAAAATGGGAGCTTTTAAAGGCGATCTCTAAGGATCGCTTGCACCAAGATCGGCGTATGAAGCTCTACCCCGTGCTCTATGGCGTGCAAAAATTAGCCTTAGAAAATGGGGCGTTGATGAGCACTTTATCGGGGAGCGGGTCGTCTTTTTTCAACATGTGCTATGCAGAGGATGCCCCGCGTTTGCAAGCAAAATTGCAAAAAAAATATTATAATTTTAGGGTTTTGATCTTAGACTTTGATAACCAAGGAGTGCAGATTGAGGAGTAGTGCCCTTTTTTCTAAAAAAGCCGTGCGCATGTGTGTGTGTTGTCGGGAGCGTTTCTTGCAGGAAAAATTATTGCGTTTTAGTGTTTTAGATAATGTGATTATCACCTTTCAGGGGAGCGGGCGGAGTTTTTATTTATGCCATGCATGCTTAAAAAAGCAAGCATGCCACCAAACAGGTGCTTAAAACCAAGAACACCCCCAAGAACAAACACTACATTGAGGCATGGTTAGAGGAGATTCAGGCATGAGTGAAGTTACATTAAAAGAGTTTAGCCTAGAACTAGGTTGGCGGGACACCAAAAAGGTAGTCGAGGCGGCTAAAGAACTAGGGCTCAATCTCAAGGCAAATTCTAAACTAGATGAGGATACAGCCGGCGTGCTCTATAATTTTATCATCAATAAAGTCAAGCCCGCCACAAAACCTCCCAAGAGCAAAGAGAGCAAGATCAAGGAGACTCCTAAAAAAGACACACCCCCAGCCAAGAGCCAAGAGCCCCAAGCAGAGCCCCAAAAATCCACCCCTACAGATTGCCCAGCCCCTAGCACGCCCACTAAACCCGTTGTTAAAAAACGCAGCATTGAGATTGTCAGCACGGGAGAAAAAGAAACCCCCAAGCCCAAAAAGCCAGAGACTCCCAAAGCCCCACCCAAGAGCGCACAAGCCCCATCAAAGCCCACACCCAAGAGCGCACCACAGCCCACACCCCCCCCTGCTCTTGTTGTAGCAACACCTCCCCTAGAGCAACCCAAAACCCAACCAGCCAGCACACTCAGCACACGCACACGGGGGATTCGCATTGTCCGGCGCACCGATCAAGAGGAGGCGGCTTTAGCAAGAGCAGCCCTAGAGGCAACTAAAAAATGCGAACGCCCTAGAAAACAAAGAGGAAAAAAGACCCAAAAAAGCCCCTAAACAAAAAAACACCCCCAAACCCAGCCCCAAAAACCGCACCCACAAACTCGATTTTTCCCATAGTCGGGATTTTAATGACATCTATGAGGATGAACAAGATGAGGTGATGCTCTTTGACTTCCACAGCCAAGACTTAGAGGAAAGCCCGCCTGAGGAAGTCATGCCCAAAATGATCACCGATCGGGTCAAAATCCAAAAGAAAACACCTTGGATGAGCGAGGGGGGCATTCGGCGCTCCAGCCGTAAAAAACGCGTGTATCGTAATGAGAACACCCAAAAAAGCGTGCAGAGTGTCATTAGTGTCTCTGAAGAAGTGCGGGTTTATGAGTTTGCGCAGAGTGCTAATCTCAATCTAGCCGATGTGATCAAAACCCTTTTTAATTTGGGCTTAATGGTTACCAAAAATGACTTTTTTGGATCGCGATGCCATTGAGATTTTGGCGGCTGAATTTGGTTTAGAAGTCTCTATTGAGAGTGCGCAGGTGTTTGTGGAGGAGGCTGATGAGGAGGAAGATCTAGTTTTGAGCGAACGCCCCCCAGTGGTAACGATTATGGGGCATGTCGATCATGGTAAAACTTCCTTGTTAGATAAAATCCGCAACCAACGCGTGGCAGGCAGCGAGGCAGGGGGGATCACCCAGCACATCGGGGCGTATATGGTGCAAAAAAAATGGCAAGTGGATTTCCTTTATTGACACCCCCGGGCATGAGGCGTTCAAGCAAATGCGCGAACGCGGGGCTAAGGTTACTGATATTGCGATTATTGTGATCGCCGCTGATGATGGGGTCAAGCCCCAAACGATCGAGGCACTCAAGCAAGCCAAAGATGCGGGCGTGCAAATCATCATTGCAATGAATAAGATTGATAAGGAAAATGCCAATGTGGATAAGCTCAAGGCTGAATGTGCGGAATTGGGCTTTAACCCTAGAGATTGGGGCGGGGAATATGAGTTTATCCCTATTTCAGCCAAGAGTGGTCAAGGCATTGACACGCTTTTAGAAACGATTTTGATCCAAGCTGAGATTATGGAATTGCGCGCCAGTGTAGAGGGGAGTGCTCGTGCGGTGGTCTTGGAGGGGAGTGTGGAAAAAGGGCGCGGGGCGGTGGCAACGATCATCGTGCAAAATGGCACCATTAAAGTAGGCGATGCGGTGGTAGCAGATGTCGCCTTTGGGAAAGTGCGCACCATGAGTGATGATCAAGGTAAGGGTATCCAAAGCTTAGGGCCCTCTCAAGTGGCTTTGATCACCGGGCTTAGTGAGGTGCCTATGGCAGGCTCAAGTTTAATGGTGGTGGAAAATGAGAACACCGCTAGGAGTTTGGCGCATAAAAAGGCGACCTATTTACGCCAAAAAGCCTTAAGCAAGAGCACAAAGGTGCATATTGATGAACTCTCTTCGATGGTGGCTAATAAAGAGCTTAAAAATATCCCGTTGGTGCTCAAAGCCGACACACAGGGCAGTTTGGAGGCGATCAAGCATAGCTTACTGGGCTTGAATAATGATGAGGTGGGCGTGCAGATTTTGGGCGCAGGGGTGGGGGCGATTAGCGAGAATGATCTAAGCTTGGTGGCTAATAACCCCCATGCGTTGGTGCTAGGCTTTAATATCCGCCCAACGGGCAATGTGCGCAGCAAGGCTAAGGAATTGCGCGTGGAGATCAAGACTTATAGCGTGATTTATGCGCTTTTAGATGACATGAAAGCCTTGATGGGCGGGTTGATGAGCCCCATTGTTGAGGAAGAAGACACGGGTCAAGCCCAAGTGCGTGAAACCTTTGTGATCCCCAAGGTGGGCACGATTGCAGGATGCATGGTGGTCGATGGGGTGATCAACAAGGGAATCAAGGTGCGTTTGATTCGCGATGGAGTCGTGGTGCATGTAGGTAAAATCGTGTCCTTGAAACGCTTTAAAGACGATGCCCAAGAGGTTTCTAAGGGTTATGAGTGTGGGATCATGCTCGATCATTATAATGATGTGCGTGTGGGCGATGTGTTTGAGAGTTTTAAAGAAATCCAAAAAAGTCGGGTGTTATGATGGACAATATCCATGCGATGCGTTTAGATGCGGTGTTGTTGGAGTATTTGCAAGAGTGTTTGGGAACACTGGGCGATGATCGCTTAAATGGGCTGGCATTTAGCCGTGTGCATTGCTCTAAGGGCAAGCACCATGCCCATGTCTATATCGATGCGCAATCTATTGAGCCCAACACGCAACAAGAGGTGCTAAGGGCTCTTAAAAAAGCCACGCCCATGCTGAGAACCTATGTTTTGCAAGTGAGCGGGTGGTTTAAATGCCCGCAATTGAGTTTCCACATCGATACCGCCTTAGAGCAAGAACAACGGCTCCAAAAAATCTTAGAGAGTCTGTGATGGATTTGCAAAAATTAGAAGAACTCCTAGAAAGCACGCTTAAAAGCATGGGTTGTGCGCTCTATGATGTGGCTTTGCTCAAGGAAAACCAACAAGACATCTTGCGTATCAGCATTAAAGCCCTGCAAGGTCCTACTAGCCTAGAGGTCTGCGAACAAGCCAGTTTGCTTATCTCCCCGCTTTTAGATGTGCATGATTTTATGCCCAGCTCCTATACCCTAGAGGTTAGCTCAATGGGCTTGGAGCGCACACTCACCAAACCTAGGCACTTTGCCCTCTCTGTGGGGGACTTGGTTGAAGTGAGGACGCTAGAAAAAGAGAGCTTTAAAGGCTTGATCGCCGGTTTAGAGGGTGAAAATGTGATCTTAAACATAGAAGGGACACTCAAAACCTTTCCCCTAAGCCAGCTTAAAAAAGTCAAGAGCGTATTTGAATTTGGGAGCACACACTCAAAATAGCCCCATAAGTTGCTGTGTTTTTGCAATGGAGTGGGTTTCAAGGGGCGGTTTTAAACAAAAATTAAAGAAATCTTAGTCTATCGCTTTAGGAGCAATTTTAATCTGAGGATTGAGCCTGTGTGATACTCCCTTTATTCTCCCCCAATCATCTGAATGGTTTTACCCGCTCCAACAACCCCAAGGAACAACACAGAATTAGGGGGGCTTTAATGCCACAAAATAACAAAATCGCTTCTATCAAGGAAGCAACAGAAAACTCCATTTCTTTTTCATTGGGCAAACAAATTATTGCGTTGTGGTTGCTCACCATTTTGGCGATGACAACCACCCTCTTGCTCTTTGTGCATAATTAAGGAATCTGTCCAGCATGTGGATAAATTGGTCAGCACAGATTTGAATGCCATGTTGGGCGAAAAGCTCAAGCTGTCTGTGGATGTGATGAGTTTGTCCTCTCCAATGCGATCAAAAACGCCCCCACCCTTGAAGCCAAAAAAGCAGATGATTGAGCACTTGCTCAAAGGGTTTCGCTTTGAAAAAGATCACTCAAGTTATTTTTTCGTCTATGATCTTTATACCGCTGTCTCTACGGGCAACCCCAAATTCCATGTGGGCGCAAACGTGGAAAACTTCCATGGTAAAAACGGGTGTATTATGTTAAAGACCTCTACAAGGCAGCTATGGCGGGGGCAGATTTGTTTATTACATCGTGCCCAAGCCTCTCCCAGATGGGAGCACACGCCCTGTGCAAAAGATTTCTTATGCACAAAAAATTGATGGGGTGCCTAATTTGTGGATTGCAACAGGGGTGTATATGGACAATGTGCAACAACGCACCCACATGATCACCTCTGATGTTAAACACGATTTGAGTCAAAAATTTAATCTCTATGTCGTGATCATTGCGATCTTTTTGCTAGTGGTGGTCGTGCCCTTGTATTACCTTTTTTATCATAAGATCACGGGGAATATCCACGCGCTCAACAAGGGGCTTAAAGACTTCTTTGCCTTTGTGAATCACAAAAATCAAGAAGCCCCCCAAGCAATTGTTTTGCGCTCCAAAGACGAGCTAGGCGAGATGGCGCGCGCGCTCAACCACAATATCCAAGAGGCACTAGAGCACTTCCAAGCCGATCAAGCCCTCTCTAAAGAGGCGTTGGTGGTCCTCAATGGAGCACGCACGGGGGATTTCACCCAGAATATCCAAGCCCAAGCGATCAACCCCGCACTCCAGCACTTAGGGGTTAATCTCAACGATTTTTCCCATTTTCTAAATTCCATTTTCCGCAACATTTCCAGCACCATTGAAACCTATTCGCACAATGACTTTAGAGCCCATATGGACACCTCCCAGTTGTAAGGAGGCTTTTTACAGCTGGCCAATAATATCAACACTAGATAGCTAGCATATTGGATAAAATCACCGAGTCGATGCAGAACATGGGTGTCATGATTTGGGGGCTGATCGAGCAGTCTAAGGGCATTTCTAAATATTGTCGTGTGCACCCAAAAGTCCTTGAACAAAATTGAGGTGAATATCTCCATGTTTGTCCAGTCCATCAACCAAACCGCTATGATGATTGAGGAGCAGACCCAAAACACCGCCCAAATCAACATGGCAATGGAATCTTTAGAAAGAACGATGGCGCACAACACCCAAATTGCCCAAACCTCCTCCACCATTAGCCAAAATGTCCAACGCACCGCCCAAGACATCTTGGATGAGGCTAATAGCAAGAAGTTTTTAGGGGCATCACTAGCACTTAGGGTCTTGATGGGGGGTTCTCATATCTGGGTGCAAACCGCTCTAGGGTCCAAAATGGGCTTGGGGGGTGAAGTGCCCTCCCATGTGGTTAAAATGCGGCACGCTGGTGTTTTAATTTGGTGTATTTGTTGTATAATGAGTCTCTCTCCTTGTCTAATTTTATCTGTTTGTAAGGATTGTGCTTGAAACTCTCTTTTCAAAGCGTGGTTTTCCAAATTTTGTGGGTGGGCTTGGGTTATTTGCATGCTTTTGATTACCAGCTAGGGGGCAAGGCGGGTTCCTTTTCACGCATTGGCTTTAACAATACGCCCATTAATTCCCAAAAGGGGCTTTACCCGACTGGAAGTTATGTTACCGCTGTGGGGGCTTTGCAAATTGATGCTAATTTGTTGCCCAAATGGGTGAGCGATCAAAAGCTCAGGGCGGGCATTGGGGGCGAGCTGGGCGGGTTGGCTTACGATTCGACCAAAACTTTAAGGGATACTAGCGGGATCGATCAGGGCTACCAGCCTGCTAACTGGTATTATATGGGGCGTTGGGAGGGCTATTTGATGGATGCGCCTTGGACCAAAACGCCCTATGCGCGCTACCAAGACTCTGTGCATGCCAAAAATTACATTCTGTATAATCTCTATTTGGATTATAGCTACAAGGATATTTTTGGGATCAAGCTAGGGCGTTATAAGAGCAATGCATTATTTTTGCGGGGTTATAATCAAGGCTTTGAGGTGTTTTTCAAGTGGTCTCATTTTAAGTTTGAGTGGTTTAGCACCTATGGGCGGGGGTTAGCCAATATCCAATTTATCCGCAATTTTTACGCGCCCGTGAGCTACCAGTATCCAGACGGCAGACGCTTCAATTATGGCATGCATGCCTTTAGTGTAACTTGGAAATCCAAACATTTTTTTGCTCATGCCCTTTATTTGGTTTTACCCCAAAAACTTCAATGCGCCCGGATTCCAAGCCAATGCAGACCTTGCCTTTTCTAATTGGAGTGTTTCAACCCAAGTCTATGCGTGGTTCCCCATTTATAGTACCACTCTGGCTAAGACCTATTATCGGGGGGATTTGATTGGCAGGGACACCGCAAGCTTATTGGTGCGCCAACGCTTTGATATTAAAAATTACCATGTGGGTTGGTTGGTGTATAAGAATTTTGGCAATGCCAATGCCCAACTGGGCTGGAATGGCTCACCCGTGCCCTTTGACACCACCGATGACACCCCCTATGAAGATGCTTACACTAACCTTTATAATGCCAATTCAATCACCATTGCGGGCATTGTTGGGGGGAAGATCAAACAATTTTCATGGCAACTTTTAGGCAAGCTGACCTATTCGCCTAGAGCCGATTCGCAAAGTTTGGGTTTGACCCTAGAATACCACCTAACCAAGCGCATTAATTTCATGGTGCGCCTCAATGGCTACCAAGTGGTGATGCATAGGGGCTATAAGGTGGGGTATTTCCACGCTGGCTATAACCCCAAATTTGCGCCCACCATTCAAGATCGCAGTTACTTGATGACTTCCATGAGTTATGATTTATAGCTATAATAGTGTATTTAAAGAAGGACATTTATGATCATCATCCCTGCTAGATTGCAATCGGTGCGTTTCCCCCGCAAGTTATTAGCCACCATCCACCAAGTCCCCATGATTGTCGCCACTGCACGCAACGCCCAAAAGGTCGATGAGGTAGTGGTCGCCTGTGATGATGTGTTGTTGCTTAAAGTCTGTGAGGATTTTGCGATCCCAGCGATTTTGACCGATAAAACCCACACTAGCGGGACCGATCGTTGCGCGCAAGCTTGCCAAATCCTCCAGCTAGACCCGCAAACGCCCGTTGTGAATTTGCAAGGCGATGAGCCCTTTTTAGAACATGAGGTGATCGCCACCTTGCTAAAAGCCTCCCAAGATACCCCCTTCATGCACACATGCGCTAAGATCATCACCCAACAAGAAGCTAGCGATCCTAACTGGGTGAAGGTGGTTTTGGGGGATAAAAACCACGCCCTTTATTTCTCTAGAGCACCCATTCCTTACGATCGCGATCAAAAGGGCAACCCCTTTTTAGGGCATATTGGCATTTATGGTTTCCAAGTCCATAACCTCCTAGAATTTTGCAACCTCCCCAAAAGCCCCCTAGAGGAGATCGAAAAACTCGAGCAACTCCGCGCACTCTACCACCAAAAGCCCATCCAAGTAAGTTTAGTGCAAAGCCATAGTCTAGGCATTGACACGCCACAGGATTTAGAAAATGCCTTGAAGCGATGCTAGAGTTTAGCACCCACAAGGTCTTAAAAGCCCAAATTGACACCCTACGCCCCTATTTAGAAAGCGGGATCACTGAGCTCATCAGCAACACCCAAAAAGAGTTGTGGCTGTATTACCTAGATGGCACGCGTGAGCGTGTCTGTGATGAGAGTTTGGATCAAGAATTTTTTATTGCGTTTTTGTGAGCAATTAGCCAGCTATTATGCTCTGCCCTTTGGCTTGCAAGCCCCCACGCTGAATTGTTCCTTGCCCTTTAGCCGTTACCGCGTGAGCGCTAATCACTTTAGTATCACCACCAATAACCAAATTAGCTTGAATATCCGTGTGCCTAGCACACGCAAATTTGCACTAGAGGAATTTAGCCTATCGCCCGCTTGCAAGCTTGATTATGAAACGATCAAGAGCTTAGCGCATGGGGAATATAATATTTTGATTAGCGGGGGCACGGCTAGTGGCAAGACTAGTCTATTAAATGCGTTATTAGGTTATATCCCTAAACAAAGCCGCATTGTGAGCGTGGAGGATAGTTTAGAGCTGGATTTGCGCGCCTTTGGCAATAGTGTAGGTTTGTTAGTAGGTAAGGGGGAACGGGGTTATTTTAGCTATGAAGATGCCCTGAATATGGCGATGCGCATGAGCCCGGATCGCTTGATGGTGGGTGAGATCGACACACGCAACGCCCTATTATTTTTAAGATTTGGCAACACAGGGCATAAGGGCATGATCTCCACTTTGCATGCTAATAGCGTCCATCAAGTTTTAGAAGCCATCGCTCTTAACATTGAGATGAGCCAAAAAAGCCAACTGGATTTGGCGTTAGTGGCGCGCTATTTTAAAAGTGCGATCGATGTGGTGATCCAGATGGGGCAGAGGAGCCAAAAAGGGGCGTGTATCCAAGAGGTGGTTTTTACGCCGGATTTGGGGGGAGGGGGGAGGCTGGGGGCTCTGGGCTAGGCTCTTTGGGCTCGGGGTCTTCCTCGATTTTGGGCTTGAGGCTAGCACTCACAAAAATGTCTTTGGATTTTAAAAAGGCTTGCAAGATTTGCAAGGAGATAGCCGAGCGCAAAGGCAAGGCATTGTAAGCATCGGCAAGATAAGAGATAAACAAACGCATCCCGTCTTTCTCAGGCATGATAAAGACTTTGGGGCTAGCATCCACATTGCGGAAGGCGTATTTGGTGCGCATTTTGCTAAATTGGGCTTGTGCCATTTGGCTATAGGATTGGGCGTTGGTGGTGGCAATCTGCGTGGCGATTTCAATAGCCTTTTGGTGGTTAGAATCAAAGGTTAAAAAAAAACTCTAGGCTATCCCAAATGGTTTTGCTCCCCAAATGGCTACAATTAGACAAAAGCCCGGTGAAGATGTAATTATTGGGTACAAAAATAATCCGCCCCGCACGCCCGTTGTTTTTGATGTAGGTCGTTATCGTAACATCTTCAAAAATGGTGGTGTAGAGCATGGAAATATCCAGCACATCGCCCACATAGGTATTCCCATCTTTAGAGACTTGTACGCGATCGCCCACATGCAAATTGCCCCTTAAAATCAAAGTCATCCAGCCTAAAACACTCATGAATAAATCCCGCATGGCAATGGCAAAACCTGCACCCATAAACCCGATCGCTGTAACAAGATAGGAGACATTTTCTAGGTAGGAAAACAAGAAGATTAAGACGATCACATTGGCATTGATGAAGTTAATCGCCTTATTAATACTATACGATCGTTCATCATCGTATAAATACTTGTGGCTAAGTTTTTTAAGTCCCCAAGCCAACAACACGCTACACAACACCACCAACAAGACATATAAAAGTTTGAAAAGCTGGTCTTTGATCTGGTCTTTGATACTTTGATCGGCTTCTTGGATGTCTTTAGCATAAGTGTCTAGGCTGGCTTTCAAAAGACTTTGGGCGTTTGAAAACTCAATGATCTTGATTTGTTCTTGGTAGAGAGGAGTCGCCCATTTTTTGGGTTGCAAGGCTTGTAATTCCTTGAGAATCTCTAATTCTTGGGTAAGCAAGTCTAGCACTTGGTGCAAACTCTTTTGATGCCCCTGCATGGTGGTGTATTTGATCTTTAAGGACTTGATAAAGGAGAGTGCCCCGATGATTCCAAGAGGGCTGGTAACATTGGGCATGTTGGTGATGGCGGGTTTTTCAACCAAGTCTTTAAAGGGGTGGGTTTTATAGAGGTCTAAAAGTTTCTCTTGGTGCTGGAGGGCTTGGAGGCTATGCTTAAGCGCGCTGATCTCTAAAAGGTCGCCCTTTTGCTCTTGGAGTTTCTTTAATCTCTCTTGGATTTTTTGAATCTCAACAGAAATCTTGCCATAACTCTCAAAATTCTTAAACTTTTTGAGCCAAATATTATCGCTATTTTCTAGCTGGTGTTGGAGGTGGTTTAGTTTGGCTTGTAAATCGGCTGTATTTTCTGCCCCCAGCATGCCTAAAAAAATCCCCACAATCAAAAGTGCCCTTAACACTAGCTCCATGCTTTTAAAACCTCCGTAACGATGTCTTGTGGGGTGTCTTCTATGAGTTGAAAGCCCCCGATCTTTGTAGGCAACACAAATCGGGGGCGATCTACATTTTTTTTTATCCATACATAAAATTTTGTAAAAAGTCTCTATGTCGGGCACTTGGTAGCTAAAGTTGAGGTGATAAAACTCTAACAGAGCGTTAATTTGCTCGCTTGTGCGTTTATCAAGTAGCCCTAATTTGACCGCTAGGGCATTTGCCATTTGCATCCCCACAGCCACCGCCTCGCCATGCAAAAAGCCTTGATAATTCTGCTCCTTTTCAATGGCATGCCCAAAGGTGTGCCCGTAATTGAGCCCCATACGCAAATGCGCCTCTTTTTCATCTTGGGCGACCACTTGTGCTTTGATCGCCACACTTTTAGCAATGCCTGACTCTAGGTGTTGCTCTAGGGGGTGGGTTTTGAGCCACTCAAAATAATCTAGATCAAAGCAGACCGCCTTTTTAATCATCTCAGCAATGCCCGCTTTAAATTCCCTTGTAGGCAGGGTTTGTAAAAAACTAGGATCAATATAGACCGCTTTTGGGGGGTGGAACGCCCCGATTAAATTTTTGCCATAGGCGTTATTAATGCCTGTTTTGCCCCCGATACTGGCATCCACTTGGGCTAAAAGCGTGGTGGGGACAATTTCAAAGCCAATCCCCCTTTTATAAATGGCACTGGCAAAGCCCACTAAGTCGCTCACCACGCCCCCACCCAAAGCCAACATGCAATCAGCACGGCTCAAATTGGCTTCAAAGGCGGACTCTAAAACGCCCTCTAGGGTGGCTTGGTTTTTATGCACCTCGCCAGCGGGGATCACATGGCTAAAAACTTGGTGGGCATTGATTGTTTCTAAGAGTTTGTCTAAATACAAGGGGGCAACTACACTATCACTCACCACCAAAACTTTACCCGTATGACTAATTGGGGGCAGAGCACCAATATAAATAGGATAATTAAGGGTATTAACTAACATCATTCTGCCACCGGGATAAACATTTGGGGGTGCGCATCGCTTAAAAAAAGCAATTTGCTCCACTTTGGTAGAAAACATCCAAAAGGGGCGGAGCTGGGGGATACACGACTCAAAGGGTAAAAATTGCAACACAGGCACATCTAATTTCTTTAAGAACAAGATAGGATTTTTCGTGTGTGTGCGGATCACCTTGATTTTACGATTATAAATATGGGAAAGGTGTTCGTAGTTTTTAATCACCTCTGTTTTGTAGCGTTTGTCGGGGTCAAAGTCGTATAAAAGCATGTCTAAATTCATTTGGGCGCACACATCAAACATCACCGAAGAGATGTCCTCATTTTGTTCCATATCCTCATTTAAAACCACCATGCCTTTTTCAATACTCCCAAGCCCCTTAGCATTGGTTTTGAAAACGGGCGTGGCGATCTCAAAAAGCGCATGGCGGTTATGGTGGTGCTGGAAAATTTCCTTACCCACCACAGCCAGACCGATCTTTTTTTGGCTATCAGATTGTAGTTTATCCATAAAATGCATGCCCTTAAAATCCACAATGACGCGGACATCTTGGCATTCAATGTTGCGGATTTCTTGCATCACATGCCCATCTGTAGGGTTAAGCACTTGGATATAGAGCATGGCACTCTTGAGTTTTTCATGCAAGATGAGGGCTTGATCGATGTCGCGCCTCAGGGCATGTGTGTCTTGCAAGCCCATATCCACATACAAATAAATATCCCGTCCAAAGGGCACGGGGAATTGCCCCACATTGCTTTTAACCTGCAAATATAAACTATTGAGCGCATCGGGATTACCCACCGCCAAGAGTTGATCTCTGGGCTGAATCACCATGGAGGAATGGCTTAGGTGGAACTCGTTTTTGCGATAAACCCCCACGATCTTATAATCTTTTTGGCGCAGTGATCCCAAGTGTCGGTAAGCAAAGACACTCCCAAAGGGCACGCCAATTTCCATCACCTCGCCTTGTTCTAGCCCAAAGCCTTGCGGGACGCTGGGGACATTGGGTAATTTGGCGATGAATTTTTGGGCGATAAACTGGGTGCGATCGATCAATGAGAGGCGATCGTCCTTGATGTCTTTAAATGCGCTGGTATCTTCCAAACTCAAAAACATGCGGATTTCTTTGGTTTTGTTGCGGATGATCTCATAGAGCGCGCGCTGTTCTTTGGCATCTTCCATGATGATAAAAATATCATTGACATTGGCATCTAAAAAGGGGTAAAGCTTGTAGGCTGAGGTGGGATCAAACAAATGCACCTCAAAGGTGCTGGGCAGACTGGCAGGCAAGCAAGTTTGATCTTTAGTGATCACCAAATAAAAGTTATTGCTAAAATACTTGGAAACCACCACTTCCATAAACTTTTTAGCCACTTTGCCCTCTAAAATCAACGCAACTTTCTTCATGCCTTTTCCATGCTATGATCTCTAGCTTTTATTATATAGTAAAAAAGGTGATCTAATGGATTTTTGCTTAGAGGGGCAAGAGGGGCATGCACGCGCGGGCACTTTGAAACTAGCGCATGGCATTGTGCCCACCCCTATTTTTATGCCCGTAGGCACGCAAGCCAGCGTGAAAAGCCTAGATGCATTAGACTTGCAAACGCATTTAAAAGCCCCCATTATCTTAGGCAACACCTACCATTTATACCTAAGACCCGGAGTCAGTATCATTAAAAATCTAGGCGGGCTACATGGCTTTACAAAGTTTCAAGGCTAATTTTTTAACCGATAGTGGGGGCTTTCAAGCGTTTTCGTTACACACACACACCAAAGAGCACCCTCAGGGCATTGTTTTTAAATCCCACATTGATGGGAGCACCCACCTTTTCACCCCCTCTAAAGTCCTAGACACCCAATACGCCCTTAATAGCGATATTTGCATGGTGCTAGATGATTTGGTGGGCTTGCCCGCCCCCTTTGAACGCCTAAAATTAGCGGTGCAAAAAACCACACAATGGGCTAAAGAGAGCTTGGAGCACCACAAAGCCCATGCGGGGGCAACAAATTATATTTTTGCCATCGTGCAGGGGGGCACAAACCCTGCATTGCGCACCCAAAGCGCATTAGAACTAAGTGCCCTAGACTTTGATGGGTATGCCATAGGGGGGTTGGCTGTGGGCGAGAGTGCCCAGGAGATGTATGCGATCATTAGCCACACCACAGAGTTTTTACCCCCCCACAAGCCCCGTTATTTAATGGGTGTGGGCACGCCCCAAGATTTATTAGAAGCCATTGAGCGGGGCGTAGATATGTTTGATTGCGTGATGCCCACACGAAACGCACGCAATGGCACGCTTTTTACCCGTTATGGCAAACTCTCCATTAAAGCACAAGCGCATAAAGAGAGCCCAGAGCCTTTAGATAAAAATTGTGCGTGCTACACTTGCCAGCACTATTCTAAGGCTTACTTGCACCATCTCTTTAAAGCTAGGGAGTTGCTCTACTTTAGGCTAGCCAGCCTGCACAATTTGCATTTTTTATTTGGGATTAGTGCAAGGGGCTAGGGAGGCGATTTTAAAGGGAGAGTTTGCCGGCTATAAAGCCCGCATGCTAAAGTTTTATTAGTCTTTTTGGTTGCGTAAAAAAGTGGGTTTGTCCAAATCCACGCCATTAAAGGTTTCCCCATTGCTGGCTATTTTCAAATTCTCTAATGCGCTCTTAGAGAGGCTAAAGGAGGGTTTGGACTCCCCTTCATCTTTATTTTCAACGGGTTTTTCAAAGCCAGTCGCCACAATGGTTACCTTGACATGATCGGTGGGCGTGTTGGTGGAGGTGCATTTCCCAAAGATAATATCAGCATCCTCATCAGCCATCGACTCCACAATGCTAACCGAATTGGTGATTTCTAAAAGCGGGTAATCTGGGTGGCATTCAAAATTAATCAACACCCCCATGGCGCCATTGATGGAAACATTGTCAAACAAGGGGGAGGCGATGGCATTTTCCACCGCCACAGTGGCAGCATTCACCCCCGTAGCCTCGCCTATGCCCATTAAAGCCAACCCGCGGTGATTCATCACCGTTTTAAGGTCCGCAAAATCCACATTAATATCATTTTCTCCATAGTTAATGATCATGCTCGAGATGCCATTAACCGCCTTAGCTAGGATATTATCCACTTCTTTAAAACTCTCTTTGATCCCGGCGTTCTTGTCAATAAAGCCGATGAGCTTTTCATTGGGGATCACCACAATCGAGTCGCTCACCGCCTTGAGTTCTTTTAAGCCCTCTTCAGCGATACGGGCGCGTTTTCTGCCCTCAAAGCTAAAAGGTTTGGTTACCACAGAAACCGTGAGCGCACCCGAATCCTTAGCAATTTGGGCGATCACAGGGGCTGCACCCGTGCCCGTGCCCCCACCCAAGCCCGCTGAGATAAAGACAATGTCTGCACCAGTTACCATGTTTTTGATCACTTCCACGCACTCTTGAGCGGCTTGTTTGCCCACCTCTGGTTTCATGCCAGCTCCCCTGCCCCCCGTGATCTTTTCGCCTAAGCGGATTTTATTCTTAGCCGTAGAGGATTTGAGAGCCTGCCCATCTGTGTTGGCTACAATTAACATGATGTCCTTATAAGTGCCCGTTGCTATCAAATGGGCGATCATATTCGATCCACCCCCGCCCACACCGATCACAACAATCTTTGCCCCATTGGTCTCAAAGATTTCTTCTACACCTATCTCCATTTCATTCAACATCGCCACAACCCTTCTTCAAAATAACTTAGAGCCCCATTCTCTGATTCGTTGGAAAAACCCTGCCTCTTTAGGCGTTTCATAGGGATACATTATATCTTTTTTCCGCTCCTTTAGCTCCTTGTTGGTTTCCCCCGTATGTTTTAAATTTGTCAAATCGGTTTCGATATAGTTGCGTTCAGGCGTGTAGGTAAAAGCGGGCTGGGCGTTCTGCTTGATCTCTTTGTAGCGGATTGTTTTTTCCGAGTCTTTTTCATAGTTGGTGTGCCCCCCGGCTCCATATAAGATCAAGCCAATCGCCACCGAACTTGTGGGGTCTTTGAGCTCCTCAAATAAACCGCTCACCTCGATGGGTTTGGCAATGCGTACCGGGACATTCCCAAAGATCGCCGAAGCCACATGCCTAATACCCTCCATGTGAGTCATGCCCCCGGTTAAAACCACGCCCCGCCCCAAGCTATCCTTGAGTTTACTGCTGATGAGGGCATTATTAAGTAGGTTAAACACCTCTAAAACACGGGTATTGATGATCTCATGGACAAACTTTAGCGAAAAGCGGTTTTTTTTTGTTTTCCGCCCCCACAGCCGGGACCTCAATTTCTTGATCGCTCTCCTCAGCCATCAAGTTGCCATATTCGCGTTTGACAAACTCAGCAGCCCCTAGGGGCGTGTGCAACCCAATGGCCAAATCATCTCTGATGTGCTCCGAGCCCACCGGGACATAACTATTAAAACGCATTGAAGAGCCCTCATAGACCATGATATTACAAGTGCTCCCCCCAATATCAATGCATGCCACGCCCAAAGCACGCTCATCTTCGCTCAAAGTGGCAATAGAAGCCGCATAAGCACTCAAAACGATGTTTTCAATCTTAACCCCGGCTAGCTGGATGGTGCGCCGTAGATTTTCCAAACTGCTGTGTTGCACGGTAACAATGTGGGTAAAAACCTCCAGCCTAGATCCGCTCATGCCCATGGGGTCCTCAATATTGTCTTGATTGTCCAACTTGAATTGGTAGGGCAAAATGTGAATCACTTCATGCCCGCTAGGGATAGCCGCATTGTGCAAGGCGGTATCCAGCGCGCGGTTGATTTCTTTGAGTGTGATCTCGTTGTTGGGCACATTGATGATCCCCGAACTATTCACGCTTTGGGTATAAGCCCCCGAAATGGACACGATCGCCTTTTCCACAAAATCCAAACCCGCCATGCGTTTGGCATCCTCAATGGCTTTTTTTAACAATCTCGCCCGCTTGGCTGATATTGCTAATGCTCCCCTTACGCACGCCCTCGGATTTTTGCACACTCGCTCCGATCACCTGTGGTGCGCCGTCCTTGATCTCAGCGATGATGGCGCAAATCTTGCTAGAACCAATATCCACACCTAGTATGATCGGATTCAAGACCTACTCCTGCAGATTCTTAGCATAGAGGGTAATCGGATATTGTGCCCTTAGCATGGACACCAGCACCCCATCAAAAGATTGCGCCTTGAGATTGCCAAAGGCTTCTTTTAATGTATGCGTGTCCTTGAGGGTGTGTTTAAAATCTTGGGCGTAGATTTGATAAAGCACCGCCTTAGGTCCCTCTAAGATCACATACCCCTGCTTGTAGGGCTGGTTAAAAATATGGCGCACCAATTTTTGGGATTGCTTAGGGCTCAAATCATGGATACTGCCTTGAAAATCTGAGGTGATGGTGCCGATGTCCTCGCCTTGAAAACTTTTAACCTGCTGGCTGGCTTCTTTCTCTAATTGCTCTTTTTGTTGGATCGCACCTAAAGCGGCACGCACCTGAGCTTGAGCCTCCTTAAAAGTTTGGATTTGCTTACTATCCTTAGCGCGCAATTTCACCACCAACCACCCGCCCTCATAATTTTGTGGCTTGAGCACCTCGCCCACTCGCAAAGCCTCTATTTTTTGGTTGATTTCTTCTGAATAGGGTAGGTTAGTCAAAGTTTGGGCGTTGGGCTTGAGGGTGTTTTTTTTGAGTGCTAGATATTTTTCTAGGGCGAGCTCTTGGGCTTTGTGGAGCAAGTAGGCTTGTTGCACCTTGTCTTTCACATGTTCAAAATCCTCTAGCTTGCCCCCCTTGCTATAAGCACTTTTTATTTTTTTGGTAATAATCTTGCAACTGCTGGGTAGAAACACCCGCCTTCAGTTCCTCAGGCTTAACCTCCACACTCTCAAGGGTGTAGCTGGGGGGTTTTTTATAGGTGTTCTTGTGTTGTTCGTAATAGCTTTTAAGGTCGCTTTCTTTTAAAACCACCGCTTGGGGTTCTAGAATCTTAATACGTACCTTGTCTTGGAGTTGCAAAGCCCATAAAAACGAGTCAAACTCTAAGGGGGTGGTGGCTTTGGGGAAGAGGGCGGAGATTTTTTGCAAGATCAAAGCATTTTTAACATTGTCTTCAAAGGCACTGGGGCGGTAGTGGTTCTCTTGCAAGAGTTTTTTATACAGCTCCTCATCAAAATGCCCGTCTTTTTGGAACATGCTACTCTTTTTGATCTCAGCGATGATCTCATCAGAACTCACACCCAAGCCCAAATCGAGGGCAAGATTTTTCAGCAAGGCTTGGTTGATGAGCACTTGGAGCGCGCTGCGTTCTAAACCCATCGCCTTAATTTGCTTCTCATCTAAATCCTTGAAATTAGGGATGGACTGGCTATAGGCATCTACAAGTTGCTTGTAAGCCATGTCTAGCTCTTCTTGGGTGATCAAAACACGCCCGACCTTAGCCACACTCCCACTTGCAAAAGAAAAATTATACTGCCCCCAGCCAATCATACCCGCTGCCACAAAAGCAATCGTGCTCACCCAAATTGTAACCACAAGGTATTTTTTATGCTTTTGCATCCACGCGATCAAGCCCTATCCTTTGCCCTAAAATTGCCCTAAATGCACTATTTTAATGCAAACTGACTAAAAGCATGCTTTAATTTTAACCCAAATGGACGATGTAGGCACTTATGAGTAATGCTAAATGGAATGCCCTAGATTTAAAATATATTTGGCATCCTTGTAGCCAAATGCATGACCATGAGAGCCTGCCTTTAGTGCCTATCAAGCGGGCAGAGGGTGTCTATCTTTACGATTTTGATGGGCGTGCCTATATTGATGGCATCAGCAGTTGGTGGGTGAATCTCTTGGGACATAACCACCCCTATATTAACCAAAAACTCCAAGAGCAATTAGAAAATTTAGAACATGTTTTGTTGGCAGGTTTTACCCACCCCCAAATTATCCGCCTCTCAGAGCGGCTTTGTGTATTGAGCGGGTTTGAAAAATGCTTTTATGCGGACAATGGGTCTGCATGCATTGAAATCGCCCTTAAAATGAGTTACCATGCCCACTTGCTAGAGGGGCAACACAGACCCAAGTTTTTATCTCTTGAGAATAGTTATCATGGCGAAACTTTGGGGGCTTTGAGCGTGGGGGGCGTGGGGCTGTATAAGGACACCTACAAGGGGCTATTTTGCCAGCAACTACAAACCCCTGTGCCCCAAAATGAAGAAGATATCCCAAGAGCCTTAAAAGCCCTAGAAAAGATTTTAGACAAGGAACACCAAAATACCAGTGCTTTTATTTTAGAACCCTTGGTGCAGTGTGCCGGGCAGATGCACTTTTATAGTGCGGACTTTGTGTGCCAAGCTAGCCAAATGTGCCAAGAGAAAGGGATACATGTCATTTTTGATGAAATTGCGGTGGGTTTTGGGCGCACGGGGACTTTATTTGCTTACCAGCAATGCCAAACCCAACCCGATTTTCTATGCCTCTCTAAGGGAATCACGGGGGGGTATTTGCCCCTAGCGGTGGTGCTCATCAAAAATGAAATTTATCATCAATTCTACGCGCCATACACAGAAAATAAAAGCTTTTTGCACTCCCATAGCTATACAGGCAATGCCCTAGCCTGTGCGTGTGCCAATGCGACCTTAGATCTCTTAGAACAAGAACAGATTGTAGAGAAAAACAAGACCCTAAGTTTGTATATCCAAGCTTGTATGCAAGATCATTTGGGGGGCTTAAAGGGAGTAACCAACCTGCGCGCTCAGGGCATGATCTTTGCCTTTGAGTTAGAGGGTTATTGCCCCTCTAAGCGTTTGAGTCTTGCCATTTTTGAAAAAGCCTTGCAAAAAGGCTTGCTTGTGCGCCCCCTTAATAACACGATCTACCTAATGCCCCCCTATGTCATCACTCCAGAGCAAGCCCTCATGGCAGTGCAAGCAATCCAATCTCTCATCTTGGAGCTAACATAACTTTTAAGCATCATTAGAGTATAATGACACATTTTATAGCGATTTTCTCACTAGAGCCTTAAGGGAGTGCATGCAAAATAAGCAACATAAAAAGAAGCGTGTTTTGGTTAAATTTTCTGGTGAAGCCCTAGCTGGTGAGAGCCATTTTGGGATTGATATTCAGATTTTAAGCTATATTGCCAAAGAAATCAAACAATTAGTCGAACATGGGATTGAAGTGGGGATTGTCATTGGTGGGGGGAATATCATTCGGGGCGTGAGCGCGGCTAAGGGGGGGATTATCCGGCGCACCAGCGGGGATTACATGGGCATGTTAGCCACGGTCATTAATGCGGTCGCCATGCAAGAAGCCCTAGAGCACATGGGGCTAGATGTGCGGGTGCAAAGTGCGGTTGAAATTAAGGAGGTCTGTGAAACCTACATCTACCGCAAAGCCATCCGGCACTTGGAAAAAGAACGCATTGTCATCTTTGGGGCGGGCACAGGCAACCCCTTTTTCACCACCGACACAGCCGCCACGCTTAGAGCCATTGAGATTGGGGCAGATTTGATCGTCAAAGCAACCAAGGTCGATGGGATTTATGACAAAGACCCCAATAAATTTGAAGACGCTAAGAAAATCGACACCTTGAGCTATAATGATGCCTTGATTGGCAATATTGAAGTGATGGATGACACCGCCATCTCTCTAGCCAAAGATAATAAACTCCCCATTGTGGTCTGCAACATGTTTAAGAAAAATAATCTTTTGCATGTGATTAAGGATCAACAGGGTGTTTTTTCTATGGTAAAATAGAACACACTAGCCCAAAAGGATATATTTGAGAACCGAAGAAATTGTAGCCAAAGCCTTAGAAAAAGTGGATAGCGATCGTTATGTTCTGTCAAACTTGATTTTTTTCACGGGTCAAACAGCTAGGAGCAGGCGCACACCCCCTAGTCCCCGTGGATACCAAGATTCACAAACTGACAGACATCGCCATTTTAGAAATTGCTGAGGGAAAAATCAGTCTTGATCGCATTGATGGAAGATACTAAGCATGCTCCCTATGGTAGTTTGCTTGAAGTCTTAGAACTTTTAAAAGAGGTTGTTACTCCTAGCGAGGTCATCCGTGTTTTAAAAAACATCGCCCCCATCACGCCTAAGATCGCCCAAGCTCTTGATTTAGCCACCCACTACCACACGGGGCAAAAACGCAAGGGCGGTGCTCCCTACATCACCCACCCCATCAGCGTGGCTTGCATTGTCGCCTTTTGTGAGGGCGATGAGGCGATGATCTGCGCCTCTCTCTTGCACGATGTGGTGGAGGACACGCCTTGCGAACTCTTAGAAGTCCGCGAGAAATTCGGCGAAGATGTGGCTAATCTAGTCGATGCGCTCACCAAGATCACCGAAATCCGCAAGGAGGAATTAGCATTTGACCCCCAAAACCCCCGCCTTGTGCTCTCGGCTTTGACTTTCCGCAAAATCCTCCTCAGTGCCATTAAAGACCCCCGGGCGTTGGTGGTTAAAATCAGCGATCGCTTGCACAATATCTCCACCCTAGATGCCCTCTCACGGGATAAACAAATCCGTATCTCCAAAGAAACCCTAGCTGTCTATGCGCCCATTGCGAGCCGTTTGGGGATGTCCTCGATCAAAAACGAACTCGAGGAAAAATGTTTTTATTTTATCTACCCCCAAGAATACCAAAAAAATCCGATCCTACTTGGATCAAAACAAACAATCCCTATCTTTAAAACTCAACCAGTTTGCCAGCAAATTAGAAAAAAATGTTCTTTGAAGCCGGGTTTGCAGAAGGGGATTTTCAGATCGCCACGCGCATTAAGCGCCCCTACTCCATTTACCTCAAAATGCAACGCAAGGGGGCGGTGAGCATTGATGAGATTTTGGATTTAATGGCGGTGCGCATCTTGCTTAAAAATCCCCTAGATTGTTATAAAATCTTAGGGATCGTGCATCTGCGTTTTAAGCCCATCGTGTCGCGTTTTAAAGATTATATCGCCCTGCCCAAAGAAAATGGCTACCAAACAATCCACACGACCATTTTTGATGAATCCAGCATTTATGAAGTGCAAATCCGCACCTTTGAGATGCACATGGCAGCTGAATATGGCAACTCCGCCCATTGGAAATACAAGGCAGGGGGCACAGAACCTGATTCGCTCAAATGGCTTTATAACCTTAAATACCAAGGTCAAGACACCAAAGATAACCCTAGGGAGTTTTACGACCTAGTGCAAAGCGATCTTTACCGCGAGGACATCACGGTGTTTTCCCCACAAGGGGACACCTATAGCCTGCCAGTGGGCGCGATTGTGCTAGACTTTGCCTACATGGTGCATAGCGAGCTAGGCGATAAGGCTGAAAAAGCCTTTGTGAATAACAAAAAAAGCCCTACTCAACCAAGAGCTCAAAAGTGGGGATGTGGTGAAAATCATCAAGGGTAAAAAAAAGCATCCCACGCCACATCTGGATCGACCAGCTCAAAACCTCCCGCGCCAAGAGTCATTTAAAATTGCAAAGAAAAAACCAGCTCAAAGAGATCGATTCTAAAAGCATGGTCAATATCCTCAGCTCCATTTTTGAAACCCCGATTTTCAATGCCGACATGGGATCAAAAAAACTACTTGAGTTTTGAAAAAAAGCTTGTAGAATGCGGCGTGGAGAGCACTTTGAGCGAGGCGGCTAAAAGCATTGATGGGTTGAAAAAATTAGTTGAGGAAATCCAAGAGAAAGTGAGGGAAGTCCCCTCTAAGAGTTGTAAAGTCCGCGAGCCCCGCCAGTTTGGCTTTTTGATGAAAAACCTGATGCAATTTAGTTTGGCTAGTCGGGTTTTAAGGCTTTGGACACCCCATATCGGGCTTAAAAAGTCCTACTTGGATAATTTTATCGTCTATACCAACCCGCATGTGTCCATCAAGCAGGTTTTATTCAATGATTGTTGCCACCCCAAGCATGGCGATGAGATCGTGGCGATCATGCCTAATTACAAAGATCATAAGGTGATCGTGCACCATAAGTTGTGTAAGCAGGCGATCATCGATATTGATTTGAGCTTGCCGATGGTCTTTGTGGAGTGGAACAAAAAGAACAAAGAGATTTACAAGGGCATTTTCTACCTTGAAGACAAAAAGGGCGGGTTGCTCCAGTTGCTAGGTTTCTTAGCCAAAAATGATTGCAATATCGTGGGGATCAACTACGCAGGCTACAAAGACAGCTTTTCTTCTCATTGTGAGATATTGTTTGAATACAATGACAAAGAGATCAGCACCTTCAAAGAGATTGTTACACGCAAATACCAAGAAAGATTGGTGGGTTTTTCAAGTTTAAAAGACGCTTATCAAGCCTAAAGGATAAACATGCAAGCACAGATCAAAGAAGCGATGGCTGACATCACTAGGGGCATGGGCGAGTGCATTGGACTAGAATACTTGCAAAGCTTGGTGGAGCGTTTTTACACCACCAAGCAACGCTTTTATGCCAAAGCTGGTTTTGACCCCACAGCCCCGGATTTGCACTTAGGGCATGCCGTGCTTTTGAATAAATTAGCCACCTTGCAAAGACATGGGGCAAGAGTGCAGTTTGTGATCGGGGATTTTACCGCCACCATTGGCGATCCCAGTGGCAAGAGCGAAACAAGGAAAACCCTAAGCTTTGAAGAGGTCTTGATCAATGCCAAGACCTACGAGCAACAAGTGTTTAAAATTTTAGACCCCACTTTAACCGATGTGTGCTTTAATTCAAAGTGGTTACGCCCGCTGGGCGCAGATGGCTTGCTTGTATTGACTTCTAAATTTTCAGTGGCTAGAATGCTTGAAAGGGACGATTTTGAGAAACGCTATAAAGAAAATAAACCCATTAGCGTGGTGGAGTTCATGTATCCGCTCTTGCAAGGTTATGATTCAGTCGCCCTAAATTGCGACATTGAGCTGGGGGGCAATGATCAAAAATTTAATCTCTTGGTGGGGCGGTTTTTACAGCGTGCCTATGGTCTAGGCAAGGAGCAAAGCGTGCTCACCATGCCCTTGTTAGAGGGTTTAGACGGGACGCACAAGATGAGTAAAAGTTTAGGCAATTACATCGGCATCACAGAACCAGCAGAAAGCATGTATGCTAAACTTTTAAGCATTAGCGATGATTTGATGTGGCGTTATTATGAGCTTTTGAGTGCAAAGAGCAGTGCAGAGATCACCCAACTTAAAAATGGCGTAGAAAAAGGGGAATTGCACCCCAAAGCGATCAAAGAAAACCTAGCCCTAGAGATCACGACTCGCTTGCACACAGCCAAGCAAGCCCAACACGCTCAGGGCGAATTTGATCGCATTTTTAGCCAAAAGCAAACCCCCAGCGATTTAGAGCAAATGGAATTTGGTGCGGGGATTTGGGTTGCAGAATTGCTCAAACAGGCTAACTTAAGCCCCTCCACTTCCCAAGCCCGCCGCGACATTAAAGCTAAAAGTGTCAAAATCAATCAAGAAGTGCTCTTAGATGAAAACTACCATTTTTCTCAAGGAAGTTATGTGGTGCAGGTGGGTAAGCGTAAATTCATCCGCGCCATCATTAACTGAGCGGTAAAAACATGGCTTCTACACTAAAACCGCTCAAAATTGGCAAACACACCATCCAATACCCCATTTTTCAAGGGGTATGGGTGTGGGGATTAGTTGGGACGAATTAGCCGGCAATGCCGCTAAAGAGGGGGTGTTGGGCGTGATCTCGGCGGTGGGTACGGGCTATTATAAAAACATGCGCTTTGTGGAAAAAATCATCTCTAAAAAGCCCTTTGAAGCCCTTAACTTCTACTCCAAACAAGCCTTACATGAGATTTTCAAAAACGCCCGTAAAATCTGCGGGTCTAAACCTTTAGGTGCTAATATCTTGCACGCCATTAATGAATACGGGCGGGTGGTGCGTGATGCGTGCGAGGCAGGAGCCAATGTGATCATCACCGGGGCGGGCTTGCCCACCAACATGCCCGAATTTACCAAAGACTTCCCTAATGTGGCACTCGTGCCTATTATTTCCTCCATTAAAGCCCTGCATATTATCTGCAAACGCTGGAGCGCACGGCACAAGCGAGTCCCCGATGCGATCATTGTAGAAGGACCTTTGAGCGGGGGGCATCAGGGCTTTAAATACGAGGATTGTTTTAAAGAAGAATACCAGCTAGAAAACTTAGTCCCGGGTATTGTGGAGGCTTCTAAAGAGTGGGGGCATATCCCCATCATCGCCGCTGGGGGCATTTGGGATCGCAAGGACATCGACACCATGTTAAGTCTAGGGGCTAGTGGGGTGCAGATGGCGACTAGATTTCTAGGCACTAAAGAATGCGATGCTAAGGTCTATGCTGAGATTTTACCCTCTTTGCAAAAAGAGGACATCTTGCTAGTCAAGTCCCCGGTGGGTTACCCCGCACGCGCCATTAATACCGGCGTGTTGCAACGCATTAAGGAGGGCAACGCCCCCAAGATCGCTTGTGTGAGTAATTGCGTGAGTCCTTGCAATCGGGGCGAGGAGGCTAAAAAGGTCGGCTATTGTATCGCCGATGGGCTTGGGCGTAGTTATTTGGGCAACCGCGTTGAGGGGCTCTATTTTACGGGAGCGAATGGGTATCGCATTGATAAAATCATCAGTGTCCATGAGCTGGTGCAAGAATTAACACAAGACTAATGCGCTTTATTTGGCTATGTCTTGTGCTATGCCTAGGCTTGAATGCCCATGCACTCAAAATCACCCAAATTGTCCCTTTTGGCACTAGCAGTGTCCGCATTAGCTTTAACAAGGATTTCCACCCAAGTGCGTTTAAAACAATCCATTTGAGTCCCTCCAAAGACCTTTTAGAGATCAAAGCCCAACTCTTAGTCCCCCCCAAGAGTTATTCCTTCCCCCACAACACTTTGATCAAATTGAGCAAGCATGGCAAACACCTCATCAAGATACTGATCAAATTCCACAAACACACCCCCTACCAACTCAAAATCACAAACAATCACCTTTATATCTCCCTCTCAAATGCCCCCCCCACCCCCAGCCCTCCACCCCCCCCCACCAGAACCAGCCCCCAAGCGTTTTAAGATCGTCTTAGACCCCGGGCATGGTGGGCGTGATTGTGGGGCTATGGGGGTTAGCCATGTGTGTGAAAAGCACATTGTTTTGCATGTGGCTAAATACTTGCAAAAAGAGCTTAAAGAACGCGGGTATATTGTCTATATGACTCGCCACAACGATCATTACATCGGTTTGAAGGAACGCACCGAATTTGCCAATAACAAAGAAGCTGATTTGTTTATCTCCATCCATGCCAACTCAATCCCCAAACATTCCACTTCCAACCCAAAAGGTGTAGAAACTTATTTTCTCTCGCCTGCACGCAGTGAAAGAGCGCGTAAAGTCGCCGAACAAGAAAACCAAGATGATGTGCGTGGCATGGATTATTTTTCCAAAATGTCCTTTTTAAACTCGCTCAACTCCCAAAGGCTGGTGATCTCCAACAAACTAGCCATTGACATCCAATTTGGCATCTTAAGTTTATTACGCCAACATTATCAAGGTGTGATCGATGGTGGTGTTCGGGAGGGTCCTTTTTGGGTGCTAGCCGGAGCACTCATGCCCTCTGTCTTAATTGAAATTGGCTATAACTCCAACCCCAAAGAGTCCAAACGCCTCCAAGATAAAAATTACCAACAACTTTTAGCCAAAGGGATTGCCAATGGCATCCAAAGCTTTTTTGAAAAAAACTATTGATCTCTCTATGAAAAAGCCCAACACCTATAAGTTGGTGCTCTCCTCAGTCTTTTTTTGTCCTCTTTGTGATCACCGCTCTAGCCTTGATTCTATCAGCATTCCAACGCAATTTTTCCCAACTTTTTGCCATTTTTAACGAACCCGGGCATTTTTACGCCATCTTGATCTCCATTCTTTATATCTGTGGCATTTTGATGTCCTTGGGGTATTTCATCGCCACCAGACGCAAGCACTCTTTATTCATCCCCAAATTACTTGTCCTAGTGGGCTGTGTTTTTTTTTGTCTATCTCTTTTTGTTCAATCAGGTCAAGCCCAATAATGCGCCCCTGCTCTCTTTCTTGCTCTCTATTTTTTTCTACCTAGCGTTTTGGGTTTGGGGTTATGGCGTTTTTTGG
>CAGP01000053.1 GCA_000263275.1 Helicobacter bizzozeronii CCUG 35545
GGGGATTCTAGCTTTAGTGGAGATCGCGGCTTCAAGCAGGACAGCTCCGTTTGGAGTCTTACATTCCCTATTCCAAAGGTTGATGCCCCAACCCCAAGGGTATTACCCCTTGATTGCAACACAAATATTAGCACAGCCATGCTGGTGCTAGCCTTATATCCCCATAGCTAAAGCTAGGGGCTTTACGGCGTGGCTGGTAAAGACAACAGAACGATCACAAGCACTTTTTTATTGGCAAACCAACCCTACCCCCTATACAAGAACGCCTCTATTTTCGATCGTCTGCCCCCACTACACAGCGTATTTTTTAAAAAACGCATACAAGTGCTGGTAAATCTCCTCTGCGCGCGCTTTAATGTCCTCTAAGAGCCAATCGCTTTTGGGGAACTTGGCTAAATCTTGTGCCTCTAAGAATTTATAAAAATATCCGCATCGTTTAGGGGGACTCCACGATTATTGAGCGTGTTAAAGACCTACAAGGCGTATTCTAGGCGTTCATCTTCACTGGCTGATCCCCCACACTCTACAGAGAGCACAATACAAGAGTGCAACACACATAAACACAGATTGTGGAAAGTCGTGGGGGCTCTGTGGCAAACTCGTCTCTGATCAAATGTGGGCATTCCTTAAGAGCACCCGCCCTATTTTGGGCATGAGGAGCAAAGCCCCATAATGGTCATGATAATGCACAAAAAGACTAAAATGGCAAAAATTCCAACACTTCTTGGAGAATCAAAGTGGCTTGTTCATAAACCTTTTGGATGGATTGATCCCATGGTCGCACATCGCTGTGCAATAAAGCGTTGCGGAGTTGGTATAGAATTTCTATAAGACCCCGGTAAATGAGCTCGCGATTGGATTCATCGAGCATGTTTTTATCGCTTCTATGGATCAGTTTGGCAATATTTTCCACACGCCCATCAAGTCTTTCACGAAAAAGACTTTTAGTCTTATCGATTTGGTGTTTATTAAGTCCTTGTCGGTTCAATGCGGACTCAAATTCATAACCCTCAATGTCAAAAGTCCTTCTTTCAATAGAGTATTTAGCATTTTTTGTTTGCACTTTCACGCTCAAATCTAGCATGTTGTCTGACACACGACCGCTATGAATTTCTAAAGTATAGGTAACCCCGTTGCTTGTCTTACTCCACGCTCCTTGTTGCACGGATCGAACTTGCACGCTCTTAAAACTTACCAATCGACTTTTGTGTGTTACACTTGAATCTTCTAGGATTTTGTCAAACTTTTTCAACAAGCCTAGAAAATCGGTATGCTCCTCGAAGTACTCTAAAAATCTATTTTGTGTTTTCTGATCGTCCTTGAGGGCATCTATATAGTCTCTATCTTGTTTGACTTTATCCTTGCCTTCAAATCTTACTTTGCAATAGAAGTTGAAAGCCAAATAATTTTTGACAAAATAAGTGCAGTGGTCGATCTTACCCATCTCTTTATAGCGTTCAAAGTGTTGTTTTGCATCTTTCATGGCAAATCCTTGTGGCATTTTTACAGCATTCTAGCCAAAAACAATCCTTTTTACCTAAATGGTAGCCCCCACGCCCAACTCTAGGCTTTGCAGATCAAAACCCTTGCAAATTTTTCCTTGCCCTCAATGTGGGGGTTATATTTTGAGTTTTTGGCGATTTTATACCCACACTCCAACACGCCATTTAAAATTTGGCGTGCAGACACGGCAAAAGGCGCATCATAATCGCTAGGGATATAGTTATTATCCACCAGCAACACCCCGCTATCATCAAATCTTTGATAGTTATCTGGGATTTGCTCTAGGGGCAAGAATTTTAGCCGTGCAATATTAGCTCTATTTTTGATAGGAAAATTGGTGAAAAAATGCGCAGCAGCACGCACTACTTGGCGCTTAGGAGTTAAAAACCAATCCACACTATGAAAGCCCGCCCACGCTTTCTTTTTGGCAAAATAGGGGATAAAGGCAGTCGTTACGCAATTTGTGATGTTGGAGAGGATGATGAATTTCTTTTTTGCTTTGAATGAGGATTTGCCAATATTCTATGGCGCGCGAAAAGGGCGGGTTGGTGCAGACAATGTCGGCTTCTTCATTCAAAATTCTTAAGGACTCCGTCTCTTCAAAGCCGCCATTATAATTTGGCGGGGTGTGCTTGATCTCACTCGCCCCCTCTTTGGTAAAAATATAGCCCTTTTTGCCCGCATGGAATAAATCCCGCTTACTGCCATAATGCGTGCAGATGAGTTTTTTCAGCTTGAGCCTGAAAAAGTGCTTTAAGAAATACAGGGCAAAGGCACTGGAGTCGGTATAATCTCTATTCTCTCCGATCGCATCATCGCAGTTACAAAACACGACCTTGTCTTGCCATATTTTTAGAGGGTAGCAGGATAGCTCTTTTTCCACATCCTCATACCTTGTATAAAACTCATCATCTTTAACTTCTCTGGCTTTGTCTAGTAGGGTCTTTCTAGTAACGCCCCGATCAATCATGCTGGGCGTGACTAAGGGCTTGAGCTCTTTTTTTTGGCTTGGGGGGTTTGATACTCACTTGGGCTAAAAATGAGGGGTGGGCTTTGATATAGCTTAGATAATTTTCAAAAAGGCTAGGGTTATAAAAATAAATTTCTCGGCTCTGCACTTCTCTTAAATGCGCAAAGGCGTTTTTAATGTCTTGCTCGATGGCGCGCATATTAGCCACCTCGCAGGTGAAAAGATAGCTATAAGTGTTCTCTTGGGATTGCCCTGTTACGCTGTTGTATTCTTTGAGCCGTCTAGCTAGGTTATTGGTGATCCCAATTTTGCATTTACTAGGCTCTAGGCTGGATTGGACGATGTAGAGGTATTGTTTTTTCATAGGAGCCCTTTAAGAGTTTGCAAAAGGGTATTTTAGCACAGGAGCACGGGTTCTTAGGGCTTAAAACCCCAAGCCTTCGCTTTTTACTTTTAAAAGTGCGTAACTCCACCCCTCCCCCCCTACCCACCTACCACCCCTTGCCCTTGTGCTCCTGCGCCTTAGTCTCATTTTGCTTTTGGGACTTATATTGGTATTGCGCGTCCACCTGTGGCTTTTGTGCGGCTTCTTTATCGCCTCTCGCCTTAAGCTTGCTTGCTTTGGGCATAGTGGTAGTCGCCCTATTTTTTATTATTCTCTGCTCGTTGTTTAAACATGTCCTCTGGGTTTTTGTAATGTGCCATAGCAATCCTTTCTTTCGTTGGCTCAGAATAACTTAATATCCCACTCGTAAAAACCGGTTTTGTCATCTGAGAGCTTGTAGCGTCTATAGATCGCTTCCTTGACATTTTTTAAGAGGTAACTAGCATCGTCTTTTTCACCTAACAAGCAGTGGCATACTAATTTATGACAATTATACTCCTCAGAATTTGGTTTGAGTGCATATTTAAACTTTTTGCCTTCAAGTTCTAGAGCATTGTTAGCAACAGAGCTCGAGCCTACAGCTTTAACATACCCCTCTCCTTTGGCATTTTTTGCCCCTGTTTTTTCATGCCTTGCAAAGACATAAATCTCTGTTGCAGTGTTATAACCTTCAATAAATTGTCTAGGACTAGATTTGCGCACCTCACCCGTGCTGAGCAATTCTACAATCTGGTGTTCGCCCCATTTATCCTTGCCCACATAAATACCTGAATGTTCAGCAATATTGCCTAACAAATCACAACAAAGCACGCTACCCACCTTAGGATCTTTAACAACACCTTGTGAGCGTTTGCAAGCCTTATAGGCACAATAAAGCAAAGCCCCTAGGGCTCCAAATATCCCTACCTTAATTTTTCCGAACAATTGTACACCCTAAAAACTAAAAAATACCGTAATCCCCGCATCGCCCCACTTCCCCACCCTTGCAAAGGGTAGGCATAGGGTATTTTTAAACTAAAATAATCCCCTCGCCTTTGGCTTTTAAAGAGTCTTGTACCTTTTCATACCACGTTGTAATGATTTGCGAGATTGGTGCATCTGCTGTGCATTTGGTTAAAGTATCTTGCAATCTTGGGGGTTTTAGACCGACTTTCATCTCATCGTGTGTCATATCTAAAATTTTAACAGGTCGTCTGTAGGTAATCCAGCTTACCAGGTCGTCTTCCTTTTTAACCATGCATAAGCTTCTGTCTTTTCTAATATCATATGCTGTGCCGATGACCTGCGTTAAGGCGATGAGTTTATTGCCTTTTCTTACCGCCACAATGTCATTAACTCGCATTGCATTGAGAAAATCTCTGATGAATACAAATGCTCTCTTATTCTTCCAATTTTCTGTCAGACCATGCAAGCCAATAAAACTATATTTTTCTAAAATTTCACGCTCTTTCCATAGTTGTCTAGGCGTTCCTCCTGGATGCATTTGCATGTGCCAAAACATAAAAACCTCCTAATCTTTGCATTTGAACATAAAGACTAGGGATTATCCTACACAATGGCTTAAAACATAAATGCAACACAAAAGGGAATTACAAAAGAATCGTTTAAAAGAAAGAAAAAATGAATTTGATGATAAGGTTAAATGGATTAAAATCCCCCGCATCACCCTACTTTCCCACCCTTGCAAAGGGCAGTATCATCGGCGTAAGAGAGCTTGACTTCCAGGTTCGGGATGGGGCTGGGTATTTCCTCTCCACTAGGGACACGGGGAAAGCAAGAAGCTTTTCTAGGTGTTGCCAAGCTTAAAAGCTCTAAGCCTAAACAACACCCACTTAAGAACAAACGCGCTATTCTAGCAATTTGTCCTCAAGCTGTCAATAACCTACGCTCCAGTTTGCTACAAAGCTTGATTACACTCAACAAGGCGGTGATACCTTATCAACCAAACAAGCCAAACGCTCTATTAGTAGTGGTTAGCTGAATGCATTACTGCACTTACACACCCACCCTATCAAACATGTAGTC
>CAGP01000054.1 GCA_000263275.1 Helicobacter bizzozeronii CCUG 35545
GCCTAAGCTTAGAGATGCCCGCCCCAAAAGGGAGCTAAACACCTTAAACCCCCTTCAAGCTGGAGCTGGCACGCCTCATTATTGGGCGCGCTAGCCCCTTGTATTCCTACCAAATGCCAAGAAAATTTAGACCAAACTGGCCAGGCTTTGATTAACATCTATAACGAGCGTATTAAAATCGCTTTGCATTCTTGCCAGCAATTAAGATTAATCGTATTAGTGCGCGCACTCGACTTGAAAGACTTTGTCTTGTTTGAGGAAGAGATTAAGCCCCTTGAAAATGCCTACTCTTGGGAACTCAATACGCGGGGGAATCTAATCGGGTTCAATACACAGGGGCAACACTGCTTTACATGGCAACCCCATGGCGCACAACTCACTAAAATCACCCCCATTCCTGCTAACACCCTAAAATTTAGCCTTCAAAGCCCCCCACATCTAAACCCCCAAACTCTCTTAGAGCAAATGGGCTTTAAGAGCTCTTGGGTGCGCATTCTTTAAAAATCAACTCCCCTCAAGCCTTGCAAGCCTTTTCATTCTTATTGAGCGTTTGGCTATTAAAACCCTACGCGTTCCGCTACGTTCCATTAAACGCTCCACTACTCTAGGTGGGGCTTTCGCCCTTTGCCCTTTGGTATTTGTTTGCCCGTTTAACTATTAAAATGCTAACGCATTTTGCAAAAGCGGAGCTTTTGCTCATTAAACGCTACGCGTTTAACCCTTGTTTTAGTCCGCTCTTTGGGCTATTCTCACACTATGGCGACGCTAGACTTTGAAAAAATAGCCCAACAAGGAATCAAGCCCAAAGAGGTGTTAGACTTCCTTAAAGGCACAGAGC
>CAGP01000055.1 GCA_000263275.1 Helicobacter bizzozeronii CCUG 35545
CCATTACTCGTTTAAAATCACCTATCAAATCTTGTATAAGAGCCTTTTGCAAATTGTCAAATCCACCAACTTTTCTGCGGATTTTCTCTGCAACTTCTAGGCTTGGGAATTTCTTTTGGAGCATTTGCACTACTAATGGAAGAGCATTAAGGGTATCGTTTAAAAAACCCGACATGACCCCCATTAAGTCGTCCATATTGGTGTATTTAAAAAAATAGATATTTCTCAAGAGTGCTAGAGCAAAAGATCTTAAGATTAGGTATTTGTCTTGCGCTCTTTTAGTATCCATGTGTTGGCCTACTAGCTTTTGAAAGCTCTTAAGCTGGCAACTACTTTCAAGTACTTGAATAAATGGACCCGCATACAAGATTTCTCGCATCTCTTGATTATTAAGAGGAGTTTTGTTCAGGCGTTTAAGAAGATCAAATTTTATTCGATCTGGTATGGATACTGGCAGAGTGTGCACCATAAAAATCCGATCCTCGATCTTGTTTTGCATAAAGGCTTGCAGCTGAGAAAACTTTTTACCATTGATATGGGGCAATAATTCCAATGTCTCCAAAGCAAATTTGCCCTCCAAAAAGTCGCAGATACATGCTAGGCGTTGCCACCCATCCATAACACCAAAAGAGGACCCTATTTTAATCAGCTCTCTAGCGATGTCAGATACAAGATCATCTCCGATCTGTTCAATGTTGCCCTCCCTTCGCAGAGTGTTTTCTTGGGATTTAAGAATTATCTTAACAATATGTTTTGTACAGGATCTATAAGCACCAAAAACACACTCTTCAAGCTCTTTTTTCTTGGTCTTTTCAATTTTTTCTGCAGACATGAGGATATTTTCTGATTCTGGCACCACCCGATCTACAAATTGCTTTGCAATCCGCAAGAATCCATTTGATTCGCTTAAATACAGGGCAGGCATAGGCATACCCAATAGAATAGACTCTATGAATCTTGATCTCTGCTGCAAACTCCATACCTGCGATCTAGCACCCAGCACAATACCCTCTATTGAGCTGTCAGTTCTTTTTTTTGATCTCATAAACGCTCATTTCATCTCGAGTAAATATTGCATTACCGCTAGAATCACTTTTTCCAAGACTACTCAACCCAAGCGTCTCTTCGCCCTCTAATCTTGGACTTCTCTTAAATTTGCAGTCTAATTCACCCTTTTGCGATGCTTTTTTGATATCCTCTAGCTTTGGCAGTTCCCCCATTTTATACTTACTCCTAAGATAGGGACTGACTTCTAAAAGGCGATCCGTAAAATAGGTATCTTCGTAGTAGAATGCTTTGCGTGTTTTGATGGGGTGAGATGCGTTAGAAAAAAAAGATGAGATCATCACCTAATTGCATGATTTCTTCGGGTGTCATCAATTTGCGCGGTACTAGTTCTTTGGTTGTTTTAGCGAGATTGCCGTTATGGTCAAAAATCTCAGTAATCTTTTCACCAGTAAATGTCCCTAGTGCATCGCTAAGTTCTTCGGCATCTTTTTCAAATTCAGTACTTTGTTGTCCGTAATGAATACTACAACCGCAATTCATTCTAAGACACTCAGCTTTGTCTTTGCCATAACCCAAAGGTTGGTCTTTTTCAAGTTGGGCATCGTTTGAGTAAATCATCACCATGCGCATGTCATAGCTTGCCATAGTGGGACTTGCTCCTTCATTTCCTAAACCACCCACAAACCTAGCAAAAATGTCGAGATAACCTAATTTATCAAATTCGTCCATCAGCATACAACAAACTCGTCTTGGAATGGGAGTTTGATTTAAGTTTTCTATAATGAGACTGCTGAAGAAAAGTTGTGTGATGAGACCTGCCCTAGACTGATCATTTGGGCTGATTGTAAAAAAGACATCAACTTTCTTTCTGCGCAAATCTCGAAAATCTAAGTCGTTACTTTCTGTAAATCTTCGTAGGTTTGGATCATTGAATATTTCGAAGACATCAGTATAGCGTTTCTGCGCATTTGAGAGGTTGGAGGCATCATACATGCCTTTACTTCTCTGCCAATACTCAATGGTATTCTTTGTAAGAATATTTTTTTCGTATAGAAGATCTATAGATGGTATGAGGTCGGCACATTTGCCGGGTATTTTAAATCCGTTAACAAGCGATCCAATGAAATGACAAGTTGGCGTTTTAGGAATGTTCAGTTTATGTTCTTTGCAAAATCTTTTTCCATTCTCCGTGTGGCGTAAGTCCCTATAGACATGAAGTAAAATATTGAAAAGGGAGCGAGTCATGTGGAGAGAAAGTTCTGTTGCATCTAGTTCTTTGGGAAAAAAGAATCTAGCTAGTGTGTCCACTTGTCCATAGAAGCTAGTGTTTTTTGGGTCAAAATCTATATAGTGAAACGGATTATAGTGGTGAGTTTTATCGCTGAATGGCTCGAATATAAAGACATCCTGTCCCATAATATCCTCCCTATAGCGCGTAGCAAGCTGTCTATGTTTGCCACTTGGATCATTGACCACTAGATTATGCTGGTAATTGAGGCAGTTGGGGATAATAAAGCTCTCATTTTTGTTTGTCCCTATGGGTGCGGCAAAAGAAACAAACTGGTCTCCTCCACAAACCACAAGATCTTGCTCCTTCCATGTCCCTACAATGAGCTCTCTATCCCATTTATGCTCTTTTTTGTCCTTGTTTTTGACAAGGAAACCAGCCTTGAGTATTTCTTTTTCTGTGGCAAAACGGGCACTGCCATAGAGGTTTTTATTTATTTGAGAAGACTTTTTAAAAGGATTAGGCATCGAGGTATTGTAGCGGATTTTTTGCAAACATGTCACTTAACCCTTCAATTGAGTTATTTTGAGACCTAAAAGATTCGGTCAGAAGCATGTTCCCTAAAATAAACTGATGGGGACTTCTATTAGAATGTTAATTTTCTAAATGCGTGCTAACTTATTTCAACTGGCGTATCTAGATGCCCATATATAAGATTTAAATTCTTAAAATTTTCAAAACTTGTCAAGTTCTCTATTTTCGCTACAATTTTTCGCTACAATTCTTACTTAATACCATAGCAAGGTGGCTGTTATGCAGACCATCCGCTTACCAGCACTAGATAAATAATGCCACACTGATTAGCAATACAGATGAACAGGCACAAATTTTACAAAAAGCCCTGCTCCTTTATCCCCGCATCAAAGATCAGAGCATTTTCTACGGAAGGGCTACAGAGATACTTGGGATGAAAAAGTTGGATTTGCTAGACATTTGTAGCCAAATTGGCATCCCTATTTTCCTAGATTATTGACTACAGTGTATCAATTACGCAAAATTATAGCAGTGCTCAATACTCTTAAAAATTAAAAATTATGTCTGTGCCAATGCCAATTTTATTTTTCCATTTTAGGTAACTTTAGCTAGAATAATGGCATGGAAAAGTCTTTACCACAGATTGCTAACCACTATCTCAAGGCTTTAAAAAACAAGAATGTACGCACGCAACTATTCTCTAGAGCACAAAGTAAAATCGCGGTCGATCAACAACCAACCTATACTAGCTTAGAAAGACACCTTGATGAACTGGAACATTGTATTAGCAGACTACCCAATAAGAAAACTTCTAAGGCAATCCATGATGCGCTTAAATTAGCCCTTGGTGTGATTAACAAAGTGCAAAAACAAATAGCTAGAGTGGCAACAACCCAAGATGCTAGCCCACGGGGTAAGCTAGATAACTATTTGCGTGATCTCTCAGGTGCTTTTAGCCAAATCGATCCAGTGGTGCAAGAGTTGT
>CAGP01000056.1 GCA_000263275.1 Helicobacter bizzozeronii CCUG 35545
GCAGTCCCAATACGCCTTAACATAGGCGTTATACGCCTCTTTAAGCTTAAATTCCTCCTCTAAGGGGATAGAGGGCTCTTCTTGGTCTTTGATAGCCTCATATTGCAGCACCGCAGGGCTTTTAGGGGGTAGGGTTGTGCCCTTTTTTTGTTGGCGTGTCAAAACAACTAAATCACCCTTATTGTGTAGATTTTCTTTGTGGTGTCTAAAGCTTGTAACAACACCACGCCCATCATCTTTGGGCGGTTCAATATAAGGGGTAGACCATTCTTTATAAGCCTCCAACAAAACGCCTTGATAATCAAAAAGATAGGTGTATTTTGTAAAATCTCTATCAAAGCTTATCTTAATCTCTCCATATTGCCTAAACTCACTCTTGGGCAGTTTGAGCGCATCGGGGTAGGGCATTTTCTCAAAAAGGGGTAATCTCTCCCCTTTAGCGTAGTAGGTCATCTGATCTAAAAAGCGGTAACTATTGATCTGATCGATTTTGGGGTGTATATCCTTGCGCATATGCGCGTTAAAAAGCCTTTGGGTGATCTGTGTATCAAATGCCCCAAAGTAGTCCCCGCTGAGTTCCTTAAAGCCCGCTTTAATCTCCTCCATTCTGTGCTCTAAGTTGCGTTTATAGGTCTCTAGGGTGTCCTTAGCATTTTCTTTAAACTCCGCTTTAGGGAAGGGCAAATTAAGCGGATCATAGTCGGCATTGCCGGCTAAATGTCTATGCGCGCGGTTATTCAAGCCTTCAGCCTGTCTGTTATCTGTGGGCTGCCCTAGAATGCCCTTCATCGGGCTAAAACCCTCTAAACCGGCTTTATAACCCAAACTGCCCGGATTCTCCCCCTTGTAAATATGCCCCTCTGGGAAAATCGCATACGGATTAAAAATAAGGGATTTGGAACGCTTTTGTTGGGTTTCATCCATATTGGCTAAGCTTTGCCGTGCTCTTTGCAAACTCTCTACACTTTGGGCGTGGTAACTTTGGGCTAACTGGGCATTATTTTCGATCACATTTTGGGCAATGGACACCGCAAAAGTGGTTACACTAGCGGTTACACTCGTGGCGAGTTTAGCAATGGCTAAAGGCGTGGCTGCCCCAAAGGTTACTGCGGCTAAAGCAATGCCCCCAATTAAGCCCACCAAATTGCCTATAAAGCTAATCAGATTTTCCCCCTCAAAGATGTCGGTGAAAACATGGAAATGGCTGTCTGCCTTTTGTTTGGCGATCGCTCTGGCTTGGCTAGCAATAATATTACTGGAGATATTGAGCTTATAGCGTTCTTTGATGGCGGTGTAACTCTGTGTATAATCTTGTTCCACCCCCCAAAAATACACCAAATATAAAGGGTCTTGGCGGCTCCAAACAAGGGGCATTAATCCCCTTTGGTGTAGCGGATATTAAACACCTCTTGCGCGCTGGTGGCATTTTGCACTTGATCCCTCAAGCGGTGCCGTTTGCCAAGCAAGGTGGCTAATTGTTGCATGTATTCGTTGTGCTTTTTGAGGATTTTATCAGCCAACACTTTTCTATCCTCCCCCCTAGCTTGGGCGAGCTGGTCTAAAAAGGGGGTATCCCCCTCTAGGTTTGATGCCTCCTGTCTTTGCAGCTCAAAGCTCAACACTTCATCTAGGGGGATGTATTCATCTTGCACGCTTTGCATTTGGGCTTCAAATGCGGTGTTAATAAAATCTAATTGCCGCTCTTTGATCTGCTCCAAACTCAAGGGACTAACT
>CAGP01000057.1 GCA_000263275.1 Helicobacter bizzozeronii CCUG 35545
GATGCCCCAACCCCAAGGGTATTACCCCTTGATTGCACAAATATTAGCACAGCTATGCTGGTGCTAGCCTTATATCCCCATAGCTAAAGCTAGGGGCTTTACGGCGCGAGTGGTAATAGTTGCGCACCAAGGGAATCTTCATGCCAAACTCTATGCCTTGGTGCTTGCTAATATTGGTCCTAATCCCCCATCGGATAGGGATTTGGAAATAGCTAAAGTTCGTGCTGGCTTTCATGCTTATCCCATCGCCCAATCCAGTGGCATCATTTATGGCTTTGGCTGTGGCCTCTGCACTGGATGCCCCTGTGTTATTCCAAGAGTTACCCGCAAGGGAGAAACCCACAAAGATCCCCACTTGTGTGTCCTCTTTATTGATGAAGTTAAAGAGATAGTCCATACCCGCCCCATAGGCATTGAGGTTATAGCGTGCCTGATTAAACATAGGGTTGCTATACCCATAGTCATAAAAGGCAAAAAATCTCAGCCCATTGCGCTTGGATTTTCCAAAGAATACCTTGTAGCCTATATCAAGGTCAAAGCCGTACATGTTGCTTTGACCATAGGTATTTGCATATCCGTAGCTAACGCTAGGAGACAATGGAATAGAGTTAAACTGGTTTACTCCTCCCCTGTAGAAACCAGAGCCCACAGAACTAACGGTCGTCTTAACTTGGCTATATTGAAACCCAAAGGAAGTATAAACCCCATTTTTCTCCGCTAATACCATATCTGCTAGACAACCACAAGCCACTAAACCCAAACCAAGCTTTCTGAGATTCATCAAAGCTCCTTTGACATGATTGTTCCAAATGGAATAAGTAGGATTCTATGACTATTTTTTTTTTACCAATTGCTAACTTAGAAAGAAAAAAAATAAAAAGTCTTTGTGCACTATTCTAAGTTGCCCCAAAAATAATCCTAAAATTCCCAAGAACACCCCAGACCCAAGCACCCAAAAAAGACCAACCCAACCAAGCCAACGACACTGAATACACAGCGTTTTTAGTTCCCATAGAAGACTCACACACCGCAAAGAATATGAACCAAGCATTATTAGAATGTGCTGTTTTTGAGAAATACAACACCAAAAGTTTTTATGGATTCACGCAAAGGTGTGATAGGGGAGATAGGCAAGGGATGCGAGAAGAAGACAGAGAACAGACGCAACGATCGAGAAGATTCGCAAGAAAGCTCTCGCTCCTAGACTTTAAATTGCATTTTCCCAGGTCTAAATTTGCTAGTCCTTGAGTGTTTAGTCTTGATGTGAGTTAGCAAAAGCCATCCAAGTGAGCCAAATCATATAACCGTTCTTACAGACCTATAAAATCCTACAAGGCTGGGATTTCTGCTGTATTCTTGTTTCATCCATGCCTGCTCTGCACCTTTGGTTTTGAAGATGCTTGGCTTTTCGCATGTCCGCAAGCGTAAATTGGGCAGGAACTCTGCCTACTAAAGGCGATGCCTATTTTATCAAAAATTGGGGCTATTGTGGCAAAAATAATTCTATAAAAAACTTGTATGGTTTTATAGAATTTTATAGATTTCATCTTGCTGTTTTTAGCCCCTAGAAAATATTTTAATTCTCTGAGCCAAACACCATAAAAGCATCCTAGAGCGTTTTAGAGCCCATTTTAACACCTAGCCCTTGCCACCTATAATCCGAGGTCGCATGGAAACACGCCTAACAGAAACGCTAATGTTTTTCTAGATTGTTATGAGACCTACGATCTCCATGATGTCTGTGATCTCGAGGTTGCCAATCACCATCAGGGGGCGGTGGCATTCTATGATGACAAGACATAGCCACTTCATCAGGACTATCCGGGAATCTCCCATCTAGGCGCAACCCACTGGCTTTAAACTGCGCACGAGTCATCTTGGCAACTCTAGTCCGGATTGCCATACGGATAGCCACCATGCGTTTGCCAAAACTCTCCATTGTCATATTAGCCGTATTTTTATCCGCCGTGTCAATCACCTTTTGATAAAACTCTCTGCGTCGCTCGGGATTCATTTTCTCAGCGCGTTTATGAAGCTCCATGTAGTAATCAGGCACCTCTGCAAGAGCAACCCTACCAGATTCTGTCGGTTGTGGGGGCAACCTAGGGTGCTTTGTGGCTATTTATGTGTTCCAACTCTCCAACTCCCCCACAGCCTCCAATCTCAACCTAAACCCCTTGAGTCTCCAACCAACATAACAATCTCCCGCTTCTAAAGCCTCTCTTGGGGGTTTTGGGGTAAAGCCACTAAGATTATGAATAAGACCAATCTCCACAAAAAGTTGGCGTGGGTTTGTGCAAGATTTAAGCCGTATGGCTTTGGGTATCTCTAAAGACTGCAAACCAAGGCCTAGTTTCTTTAATACTCTTGCAAACTCTAGGGTGTCGCCATTAAAGTCAGATAAGTTGATATCCTTAATGCCTTTAGACTCGGCAATGTATGTAAGAGCACGCTTAAGTTCCGCCATATCGCCGTCCTTTAAAACAGCATTAGGATATGCCAATTGTTGCGTGCTTTTGTCGCCTCTGCATAATAAAATTACCAAGACTCCGCTCCATTTAGCAATATACAGCCGATAACCCGGTCCTATGTGTATGCGTAGCTCAAAAATCACACCCGTGATGTGCTTGTAATCGCCAAAGTGCCCACTTTCTCTTAAATATCAATACGCCGAGTGATCGCTACATAACCCTTATCGTCTTTGAGCCCATCTAACCACTTTTCAAACTCATTTAATGTTTGGATTTCCATGCCACAATTTTAACCTAAAAACCCTCCTAAGAAACAAATTCTAAAGCAGTGCATTGGCAAAACTAGCAAAATATCAAGTGTAAAAAGCGGTACTTTGAGCAGGTATAAATGTATATACTGAGATTGACAAGAATACAGAGTACAAAAGCACCAAAAAACATATGGCGTTTTTCAGCCCCCGTAAAGGCATCATACACAGCAATCTTTCCAGAAATATACCAAACCATTACTCCACACAATCAAAGTATCCTAGAGTGTTTTTAGGGTCTTTTAGAGCTACTCTTTTTCAAAACAAACCGACAAAACACCGTTTTTTGACCCCCTAATTCCCTAGCTAGCTCCAATACCAAAACCACACTCCACAAACATTCTACAACACTTGCCAATTCCAAAACGATTTGCTCCCCACCCTCTATCTGTCGCTCTATGAGTCTCCTAGACCCATTAAAACACTACCTACGATTTTAACCCTTTCCAAGTCTTTCTCTAACCTCCTCGATTCTCCAAAAATCCGTGTTCTATCAATACTTTTGCAACTAATCTTAAGCCATTTTGCACCTTGACAGACATTGGGTTTTGTACGAACTTTGTAAATCATGCTTTGTAGGGTCTTTTTTTGTCGCTTTAAGCCCCTATGGTGCGGTGCTAATACTGGTTTAAAATATCAAATAAAAGCTTTTATCCCTCAATGTTACCCAAGAATCCTCCAAACAAACATCCCAAACCCAAGAACAAAAGCCCTTAGAAAAGCAAGAGCCAAAACAAGAACAAGCCACCATCCCACAGCAAAATCCACACAAAAGGCAACACACCTTAAGCCCAAACAAGAGACATCCCCAACACCCCGCAAAGAGAAATCCGCTGTGCTGGCTAAAGATTTGCCTATTGCCAACCCCGGGCGGGTGATTTTGCATAACGACATCTACAAGGTTGATCTAGGCAGATTGGGGGCTTGGGAGAATAATTTGCTATTTGCCATCTTCAATAAACTCAAAGACAATGGCGATATGCTGGTGCATTTTTCACCCCAAGAGATCAAAGAGATGATTGGGGATATTGACATAGGCAACAAGAATTTAGTCAGAGTGGTTAAAGCACTTTGGAATAAGGTTAGGGCAACTAACTTTTGGGTTTTACCCCCTAGACGCGATGAAAACCACATGCTCTTTAGAACTTTTGCCATCAACTACTACGATGGTGCAAAATCCAACAGGAGGACAAAAAGCAAGAGAAAAACCACAAGGAACTTATCAAAGCCCAAATCCCCTATTACAACAAGCAAGAACGCCAAACTCTAACGGACTTTAAAGGGCTTATAGGTCCTCTCTTTTGCTCCACCCCCATTGAGTGCTATTTTTCAAAAGTCAAGCTGATTGGGCTTGTATCCTACACTGTGGATTGTGCCCAAATCATCGGGCTGTTTGTCCCCACCATAGAAAATCAAAACGATTTGCACTATGCTAGCCGGTTATGTTTGTTCCACCGCTCCTTTTTAGACTTTTTACCACAGATGAGAAACCCCAACCGCCTTCCCTTATCCTTTTGAGAGCTATAAAGATTTGATGAGAGATTTTGCTAGAAACGCCAAATGACTATAAAATCACTCCCGATACCAGAAGAGAGGCGAAGAAGTCAGATAGGAAAACGATATTAATGAATTTTGCAAAGTCATTATTGAGTTGAATATTTGCCATGAATGCGGACTAGGTGAGGGCTTAAAAGGTGTCCTTTATGCCGTGCTTGTTAAGACGAACAAGACTAAGTGCCCATGGCGATCGAGTGGCAAATTTTCCAAGCGAACTTGTGAGCGACCCCGTTAGGGCTGGGTAATTTGCCCTTGCAGGGCTTTTGTTATTAGTCATCCCCATCTTTATTACCATATTTATCTTCATCATCATTACTTTCCATTGTTTTTGATCATAGCACTTAGGCAACTTTGAGCGTATGCCATAAACTTTCTTGCACGCTATGCACTTCGGATGCGAAAAATGCTCCATAACCCACATTAGAAAAAAGCACTCATCTAAGACAACCCTCATCAACCACCATTTATGAAAATTACCCAAACAAGCAACCCCATTAACCCAAATTGTGCTAGAATACCAGTTTTTTGTTTTTACTCAAATCTTAGGAGAGAACATGAAAGCATCAGAAGAGGATTTTTCATTCATTGCCAGTATCGGTCGATTTGATATCCCCTTTTTTCAGCGCACCTATGTTTGGCGTAAAAAAGAGGAGTGGCAACCTTTTTTTGAAAGTTTGCTAGACAGTTACAAACAAAATCAGACATACTTTTTAGGCTCTATCATTTTACAAGAAATGCCAACCTCTAAAGATTCCAGAGAATCGAGTGCCTTGGTCATCGATGGGCAACAAAGACTCACCACTTTTTCGATCCTTATCAAAGCTTTGTATGACACTTTGAAAGATGCGGACAGAGCGGATTATCAAAGCTATCTCTTTAAAAAACCAACTCAAAGAGAAGAATCCTAAAATCAAACACTCCAGATTAGACGAACCCCATTTTGTTAAGATTCTACAAGCCCAAACAAGCAAGGATTTAGGCAAGGAGGATAGTTGCTTAGTGCAGGCTTACATCTATTTTTCGCGCCAAATCCAAACAAGAAAAAGAAAAGAATAATCTTAATGAGATGGAGTTTTTAGACTT
>CAGP01000058.1 GCA_000263275.1 Helicobacter bizzozeronii CCUG 35545
CTGACGCGGTCTCTTCGCATGGGTTATGGGCGCGCGCCAGCCCACCTGCGCGCGCCTGCGCCTTCCCCCCACCCACCGCCCATGCCTGCGCTCGTGCTCCCGCTGGCGCGGTCGCACCTTTGTAATGAGCGCAGGCAGGGAAGGCGCAGAGAGAGAAATTCAAAAGGCGGGAGCTCATCGGATCGGAGTGTATTTGAGCGAGCAGATCGGAGCGGATTAGTTGGGTAGGAGTGTGGGAGTTTTGGGGGGGGTGTTTTCCTTGATGAAAGGAGGTATTTTTTTGAGCTAGAGCAAGTCAAGCGGAGTGGTGTTTTTTGTTGGAGAAGTTGGGTAGTTTGGTGTTGGCATGTTGGGGGTTTTTATTGTGGGAGTTGAGGCGAGGAATTTCCTTGAGATAAAGTCAAATTTTCTTAAGCCTACAGAAGCCCTAGAAACGCTTTGAGAAGTTAAAAGCGTGAGTCAGTAAGGGGGTGGTGTTTGTAGGGCATTCTAGGAGGGTTATTTTTTTGGAGTTTTAAGGGGTGTTCTACATGCGCATGCATACGCGCGCGCACAAACCCAAAGGGTTTGGAATTACGCGCTCCGCGCGCAAAATTTGGCGCAGAATCGGGGCAAAAATCGCAAGAGAAAATTCAAGGAGAGATTTTAAAATTTTCAAGCGTTTGCCGTGTCAAGGTTGCTAGCAAATTCAAGCGCGGTTTTT
>CAGP01000059.1 GCA_000263275.1 Helicobacter bizzozeronii CCUG 35545
CCACTAATTGGGCTGCATTGCCAGTTGTTGTGGCAGATAGGGCATTGGTAACATTGCTCAAGTTGTTGTCCAAGCTGTTTAAGCTGCCAGTGCTCACAGAACCATAGAGGCTAGCCAAATTGGTAGCCGCGCTGGCAGCTGTTTGGAGTGCGGTTGTGGTGCTCCCACTGGTGCCACCCACCAAAGCTCCCCAAGCTTGGATCGCATCGCTGTTGTTGCTGATCGCATTGCTCAAGCTTGTTAGGGCTTGTTGGGTTAAGCCAGTTGTAGCAGCGTAGTTCCCGCTGGCTTGCAGGGTGCCATAATTGTTTGCCACATTCGCACTAAAGCCAGCCGTGCCCAAACTCTCAAGGGCATTTTTGAAGTTGGTGTTGTCTTTGCTATTGGAAAAAGCGTCCAACAAGGCGATGGGGTTATTGCTTAAGGCAGTATTAACTTGAGTGCTCAAGCCCTCCAAGTAATTATAGCGGTTGATCAAGTTTTGGATGGCTTGTAAGCCCGCTTGCGTGGCGGTGCCAGCTACGGTATTAGGGGCGGTGCCAGTGAGCATATTTGCCAAAACCTGTTCAATTTGCGCCACGCTTTTTGTGGCATTAGCTCCCTTGAGCCCATTTAACACGGCTGTATTTTGTTGGTAGATATTGATTTGGCGAATCACGCCCAAAAGCCCATCTGCATCTAGAGTGGCACCACCTTTATTGATTGCCGCCAATGCATTTTGCAAGGCGCTATAGGCACTTGCTGCGTTTTGGGCATTGACAAAGGAACTTGCCGTAGCGGCATCCACATTCAACGCCTTAGAAGAGACATTAGCAGTTGCCAAGCCTGTATCTGCTGTGGTCAAAACCTTGACCGCACCTTGGAGATCTGTAGCCAAAGTGAGCAGTTTTAGCACAGAGCTAGCAGCAGTTGCATCCTTCCCGCTGAGGGTGAGATTGCTAACCTGATTGTCCGCAGTGAGCGCGCTATTGAAGGTGCTCAACAAGTTGTCGGTCTGTGTAATCGCCTGCCAAGCGGTGGTGGCGACACCGGCATCATTGACCAAGGTGCCCAGTTGAGTAGTATCGCCTGTTTCCAAAGCTGTGATCACCGCCAACTGGTTGTCGCCATTATTGGTTTTCAGTTCCCCTGTGATCTTGGCCCACTCTGCTTGAATGGTAGCCACAGGTGTGTTGGTAACAAATGCATTGGTGAAGTTGCTGGTGGCGCCGCTGGCATTAGCAATATCCCCAATGGCATTGGTGATTGTGCTAAGTGCTGCTAGGTTGTTGATGTAATTAGGAGCGTTGGTATTCTCTGCAAAGTTCCCGCCCACCTTATCAGAGCCAACCCCGCCTGTGTTGGAATTCCCAGTGGCGATATTGGAGGTGTTGGCGATGCCACCTTGATCCCCAAAGCTAGCTGTTGCTGCAGCTGTAGCCGTGTTTAGAGTGCTCAGAAGACCCACGATGCTAGCTAGGTTATTAGATCCGGTGCCCATTAGGGTGCTAATGACAGTAGTTGAAGCCGCGCCCCCATTGAGATCGCTACTGAGTTGCGTGAGCGCGCCACTAAGAGAATTGACAGCCACCACCGCATTTGCCATTTGCGCATTTGAAACGCCAAGCCCGCCACTGCCCAATAGGCTACCGGCTACTTGGGAGTCAATACTCACGGTTCCATTCACAGCACCTTGCACTAAACTTTGTTGGTTGGCAAGATAGTTCAAGCCACTGCTTACACTCTCTTGCAAGGTTTGGATCGCTGCTTTGGCATCGCCTGCTTGGACGG
>CAGP01000060.1 GCA_000263275.1 Helicobacter bizzozeronii CCUG 35545
AGTCTTTTAACAACACTGCTGAGCTCACTTTGGCTGATCTTAACCGCATGCACCATAGCCTTGATTTCGTTAATGTCAAAAACCAAGAGCTCATCTTGTTTCTCTTTGAGCTTGTAGAAGATCGCAAAGAGCAGGAATGAATAATCTTAAATTTGTTGATTACTGCGGATTTTACTGTCTATTACTCCCAACGAGCCCCGCACCACACAGACTTCCCGAGGGGGCTAAAAGGTTAAAAAGACGGAGTCTTTTAAAATGTTAAAAACCGTGTGCGAGGAAAATTTAAAAATGACCGGAATTTGCAAAAAAATGCGTGTCTTGCAGAATTAATAGACCAAGCTAGACTTAGCTATCACTAAGATTTTATCCTTTGGGGCAGAAGCCCTCCAAACCTTCAAGAGAGGCTTTAGAAGTGAGAAATTGTTGTATTGGTTGGAGATTTAAGGGATTCAGGATGAGATTGGAGTCTGTGGGGAGAGTGTGGGATAGACAAAAGTTGCAAAGTGTCCTACAACCAACAGCTGACAGGGTTAATGGCGTTTGAGGTCTCACACGGCTTGGGTTGTAGGTGTTACAAGGACTATGAGGATAGATAGAGCTGAGAAAATGGCCATAAACAGCTCCACAATCGCTTTTGGTGGGGGGGGGGTGCTATGTGGATACAAACCTCTATTTTGCCAAAGTTGTGTTATATGACTCATTTATCAGGGCTAAAAACGCTATGTTTTTTTGGGTCGTTAATTTGGATTGATTGGTCAGTGTTTTTTAGATGCTTGGACTTGGGATGTTCTTGGGGATTAAAAATGGGTCTAAAAACTCTTTTTAACATGCTACTTTATAGATAGCAATAAGGTCTCTAGGAGGTTCATAGGGAGACGGAGAGAGGATGGGGAGTCAAACATCGTTTTGGGATTGTGAAGCATTGTAGAGTATTTGTGGAGCGTAGTTTGGTATTGGAGCTAGCTAGAGAATTGGGAAGTCAAAAACAGTGTTTTTTGCTCGCTTGTTCATTTGGCTTGAATTTGAAAGTAAAGTAGAGTCATGCTGGAAAGCTCTGAAATCGCTCTAGGATGCTTTTATGGTGTGGGGATTTGTATAGTTTTTGGCAAGATTGCGGTGTATGATGCCTTTATAGGGCTAGAATTGCTGTATGTTTTTTTTAGTGCTTTTGCATTAAAATTTTGAGTATGGAAATCCAAACATCAAGCGAATTTGAAAAGTGGCTAGACAATCTCAAGGACGACCATGGGCATGCTACCATCACACGCCACATAAGGTTTTTGAAACAGGGGTATTTTGGCGATCACAAGCACATCACAGGTGCGATTTTTGAATTGCGTATCCATCTCTCAATCTTGCCCTCCGAGTGGTTTGATTGGGGTAGATTGTCCTTAATCCCCCCAGCACTGCGACTCTGTGCCCTCTGCAAAATCTGCATCTCTATAGTGTTGGCTAGGGTTTGGCTAGCCTCCCTAGCCTTTTTCTCCAATTCAGGCAATAAAGAAGCCACACGCATAACAGACTGGGTTGGGTTTTGCGTGCTGGTGATGAGCTCTTTGGCAAAGTCATAGACATTAATGTCGCCTAACTTTTTGCTGGTGATCCCCTCAAAGCTTAAACGGGGCATCGAGGCTTCTACAAACTTGTTAGGCAATCCTTTTAAAAAGTCATACAGACTCTCTGTTGCCCCCTTTAAACGCGCAAATCGGGCAAAACCAGCCCCTAGAATTTCGCTTAGCATATCCTCATAAGCATAGGGGTTGAGTTGCACCATTGCATTTGTGCCATCTTTGTGGGTGCTGCTTAGAAGCGTTTGTAATCTCTCTAAGATATGGGCGAAGTTATCTGCCCGCTCACCTGCTTTGAGGGCTGTAGATGTGGCTTGCAGAGCGGGCGTGAGATAGGGGG
>CAGP01000061.1 GCA_000263275.1 Helicobacter bizzozeronii CCUG 35545
TAGGGAATGTAAGACTCCAAACGGAGCTATCCTGCTTGAAGCCGCGATCTCCACTAAAGTTAGAATCCCCTAACTTTAGTTATGGGAGAGTATGTCAATTTAATGATCACCAACGGATTTTGGTTGTTGCCTTTGCTAAAAACACGCCTTTGGAGTTTAAGAGCAAAGAAGCCTCTAAGGTGGGCAAATGGGATAAGGTGCGCCTAGAAGTGTGGGCGGATAAAAAGGACTTTGTATCCAGTGATGCCCAACTCTTTAGCCATGCCAAGGAGTTATTCACCAATAACTGCGGGACTTGCCATGCCCTGCATGCCACCCATGAGTTTAATGCCAATGCGTGGCCTTCTATCTTTAAGTCGATGGCTAGCCGCACGGGCATAGAACAAAAAAGATCATTGGTTGGTGATTGAGTATTTGCAAAAGAATGCCAAAGATAGCAAAAATCCTTGAAAGGTTAGCATGTTAGATCGCCGTAAATTTTTGAAATTAGGGGGGTGCTTGGGTGTGTTGCCCTTTGCCCCCTCTCTTGCTTGGGGCCAAAAACCCCAAACTTTTATCCAGTCTGGGCTAGTGAGGGATGGTAAGGTCGTGAGTTCTGCACATTGGGGCATGCTAGAGCTCACAATCAAAGAGGGGCGTATCATCAAAAGCGCGCCTTTAGAAAAGATTACCCAAATGGATAACCCCTTGCAACACTACACCCCCGATTTAGCCTACCGTTCACGGGTAAAATACCCCTATGTGCGCAAATCCTACCTAGAAAACCCCGATCACCCCAAACCAGAGCTAAGAGGCAAAGACCCTTTTGTGCGGGTGCGTTATGACGAGGCTTTAAAACTCATTGCCCAAGAACTTAAAAAAACAAGGGAGAGCAAGGGGGCTAATGCCATTTATGGGGGGAGCTATGGTTGGAAATCCACTGGGAATATGCAAAATGCGCGCACCGCATTACAACGCTTTTTAAACCTTACAGGGGGGGTTGTGGGCGGACTGGGGGATTATTCTACAGGAGCTTCTCAGGTGATCATGCCCTATGTGATGGGATCGATTGAAGTCTATGAGCAACAAGCCTCATGGGAGAATATTTTACAACATTCTAAATGCGTGGTGATTTGGGGGGCTGATCCGCTCGCCACTTTGCGTATTGCCTACACCGCTAGCGATCAAAGGGGGATTGCCTACTTTGAAAAGCTCAAGGCAAGCAAGATCAAGGTGGTTTGTATCGATCCAGTCTATACGGATACGGCTCAATTTTTAGATGCCCAATGGATTGCCCCACGCCCCAATACTGATGTGGCTTTGATGTTGGGCATGGCCAGCCACTTGGTGGCGATCAAAAAGGTTGATTACAAATTTTTAGAAACTTACACCACTGGTTTTGATCGGTTTTTGGCTTATTTGGAGGGCAAAGAAGATGGGGTTAAAAAAGATGTGGCATGGGCTAGCCAAATTTGTGGAATCAAATCAAGCACCATTGAAAAATTAGCCCAGTCCTTTTACGATCAGCCCACCATGATCATGAGCGGGTGGGCGATGCAACGCGCCCACCATGGCGAACAACCCCATTGGATGCTTGTTACCCTCTGTGCGATGTTGGGGCAAATTGGGAGCAAGGGCGGGGGCTTTGGTTTGAGCTACCATTATAGCAATGGGGGTGTGCCCACTTGTAAGGGCGGGGTGATCTCTGGGCTGGATGTGGGATCGCTAGGTCTTTGGAAAAATGGCAAGTTCCAAGGCTTGGCTAAAGATCATAGCGATCACAATGCTGAGGAGTGGTTGCGCCAAAATGCGGGTCTATCCTTGCCCGTTGCGCGAATCGCAGATGCGCTTTTAAATCCGGGCCAGAGCATCGATCACAATGGGCGCAAGATCACCTACCCTGATATTGATTTTCTTTACTGGGTGGGGGGTAACCCCTTGGTGCACCAGCAAAATACCAATAAAAAATGTGCGTGCGTGGCGCAAACCACGCACCGTTGTTGTCCATGAAATCTATTGGACTCCCACAGCCAAAATGGCAGACATTGTCATGCCTGCGACAACCTCTTACGAAAGAGATGACATCAGCATGACCGGGGATTATTCCAACATGCACATTGTGCCGATGAAACAAGCCATCTTGCCCGTTGGGGAGAGCAAGGACGATTACCAAATTTTTTGCGATCTGTGCAAAATCTACGATCCTGCCCTCTATGACATCTATAGCGACCATGGCAAGCAACCCAAGGATTGGATCAAGCAGTTTTACAACAATGCCCTCAAACAAACCCAAAGCTTTGGGGCGGCCTTTGCCACGCCCATGCCCAGTTTTGAGGAATTTTGGGCTAAGAATAAGCCAATTGCCTTTGAGCCCAATGCGGAGAGCATGGAATGGATACGCCATGCCGACTTCATTGAGGACCCGATTTTAAACGCTTTGGGCACCGATTCGGGCTTGATTGAGATTTATTCCCAAAGCATTGCCAAATACAATTATGAGGATTGCAAACCCCACCCCACATGGTTTGAGCCCATTGAGTGGTTGGGCAATGCCACCAAGCAAGCCCCCTTCCATTTGATCAGCAGCCATCCAAAATACCGCCTCCACTCCCAGCTATGCCAAACCAGCCTACGCCACACCTACGCCATCCATGATCACGAACCCCTGCTGATCAATACCCATGATGCTAAAAAATTAGGTATCCAGCATGGCGATGTGGTGCGGGTGTTCAACAAGCGTGGGGAGGTGCTAGCTGGAGCGCATGTGAGCGCGCATATCCGCCCGGGTGTGGTGCGTTTGTGTGAGGGTTCATGGTATGATCCTGATTCTAAGGGGCTTTGTAAAAGCGGGTGTGCCAATGTGCTCACTTTGGATATGAGCGCCTCCAAACTCTCCAATGCCAACATCGCCCACACAGCTCTAGTCAATATCGAAAAATATAAAGGCCCTTTGCCCAAACTCAGTGCCTTTAACCCCCCTAAGATCAGCCATGTTTGATGTTGTCGTTGTGGGCGGGGGGCATGCCGGCATTGAGGCCTGCATTGTGGCAGCCAAAATGGGGGCTAGGGTGCATTTATTAACCCTGCTGATTGAAAATATCGGGTTGGCTAGCTGTAACCCCGCTATTGGGGGGCTAGGTAAGGGGCATTTGGTCAAAGAGGTCGATGCTTTGGGTGGGGTGATGGGCATATTGAGCGATAAAAGCGCATTACAGCTACGCACCTTGAATGCCTCTAAGGGTCCAGCCGTGCGTGGGACACGGGCGCAAATTGACATGGATGCTTACCGCATTAACGCCCGTAATTTGGTGTTAAGCACCCCTAATTTGAGCGTGTCCCAAGAGATGGTGGAGGGGCTTTTGGTGGAAAATGGGGCGGTGGTGGGGGTTAAAAGTGCTTTAGGCAAGGAATATTACGCCCAAAGGGTGATCTTAACCACGGGCACTTTTTTACAAGGCTTGGTGCATATTGGCAAGCACCAAAGCCAAAATGGGCGTTTTGGGGAGAGCGCATCGGTGCAACTCTCTTTGAATTTGGCTTCTTTGGGGCTAGAGATGGGGCGGCTCAAAACGGGCACATGCCCTAGATTAGCCGGCGCTAGCATTGATTTTAGCGATTTGGAGAGGCACATGGGTGATTCCCCCCCGCCCAAATTTAGCCACCGCACGCAAAATTTTAACCCCACACAGCTCCCCTGCTTTATCACCTACACCAATGCCAAAACCCATGCCCTCATCCAAGAAAACTTCCATTTAGCCCCGATGTTTAGCGGGCAAATTGAGAGCGTGGGACCGCGTTATTGCCCCAGCATTGAGGATAAGGTGTTCCGCTTTAAAGACAAAGAACGCCACCAACTCTTTTTAGAGCCCCAAACCATGAGTGCCAGCGAATACTATGTCAATGGTCTGAGCACCTCTTTACCCTTTGCAATTCAAGAGCAAGTGATCCACTCCATCAAGGGCTTAGAGCACGCCCAGATCACCCGTTATGGCTATGCCATTGAATACGACTTTGTCCCCCCCACCGCAGCTCAAACACACCCTAGAGACTAAAAAAATCCCCAATCTTTACTTAGCCGGGCAAATCAATGGCACTACTGGCTATGAGGAGGCAGCCGCACAAGGGTTGATGGCGGGGATTAATGCGTGCTTGTCCTTAGAACATGTGCGCCAAAACTTAGACTACCCACATACCAGCCTGATTTTAAAACGCAATGAGGCTTATATTGGGGTGATGATTGATGATCTGGTTACCAAGGGCACACAAGAGCCCTACCGCATATTCACCTCGCGTGCGGAATACCGCCTATTGCTTAGAGAGGACAATGCGCGTTTTAGATTGGGGGCTTATGCCCACATGCTAGGCTTGATTGGTGATTACCCCCAATTACGCACCCAGCAAAGCCAAATTGAGCACGCCCTAGAGCAATTACAAGAGATGTCCTTTACCCCCACCAAGCAGACCTTGCAAATCTTGCAGGATTTGAATCAAGCTCCTATTAATGATAAATGCAATGGGGCTTTTTTGGCTGGGCGGGACAGCTTGGCTTTAGAGGACATGCCTAAATTATTGCCCTGCTTGCAAGGTTTGGATTTAGAGGTCTTAGAACAAGTCAAGATTGCATGCAAATACCAAAGCTATATTGAAAAACAAAGCGCATCGATTGCGCACATGGAGGCGATGTTGCAAACTAAAATCCCCGATGGGTTTGATTTTGACCTGCCCGGCTTGAGCTTGGAGGCACAAGAAAAGCTTAATAAGTTCCGTCCTATAGATTTATTTGGGGCTTCTCAAATTAGCGGGATCACCCCCTCGAATTTAGAAGTGTTGCACCTTTATATCCACTTGCACCATAAAAACCACACTAAGGCTCTTTTGTGAATCTGTTAAATGTCGTTTGGTTGGCTAGAGAGCTCATCACTTTTAAAACCATCACGCCCCAAGAGGAGGGCATTTTTGATTTTATCCAATCCTTGTTTCCCGGGTTTGAGGTGGTGCGTGCGGACAAGGAGGGGGTGAAAAATTTATTTTTATACAAACGATTGGGGGCTTGTGATAACCCCTTACATTTTTGTTTTGCCGGGCATATTGATGTCGTGCCTGCTGGAGAGGGCTGGAGTGTTGATCCCTTTGGGGGCGTGATTGAGGATGGGTTTTTATATGGGCGGGGCGCACAGGACATGAAGGGGGGCGTGGCGGCACTCTTGTGTGCTGTGCATGATTTTTGCAAGCAAGAAAACCCTCCCGATGCCATTATTTCTATTTTGCTCACCAGCGATGAGGAGGGTGAGGCACTCTATGGCACCCAATACATGCTAGAGGTGCTCCAAGAGCAAAATTTGTTGCCCCATTTTGCCCTAGTAGCAGAGCCCACCAGTGCAGAAACTTTGGGCGATAGTGTCAAAATAGGCAGGCGGGGTTCTATTAGCGGGCAAATTGTCGTGAATGGCATTTCTGGGCATGTGGCTTACCCTAAAACTTGTTTGAATCCCATTGATCTCATCGCTGATAAACTCATGCTTATTTCAGGAGCTCTTTTAGACAAGGGAGATGATTTTTTTGCCCCCTCCAAGCTAGTCATCACCACCCTCAAAAGTGTTTCACAAGCCAGCAATGTAACGCCTAAAACTTTAGAAATTCGTTTCAATGTCCGCAATTCCCCCCTCACATCTGCAGAACACATCCAAGAGTTTTTAGACACAATCTTAGCCAAAGTGCCTTGTGATATTGAGCTTATCACAAATTCCAAGCCCTTTTTATCCTCCCAAGATTCCCCATTGGCAATGCAAACCAAGCGCGCGATCTTAGAGACACTCCAAATCACCCCCGAGTTTAACACCAAGGGGGGCACCAGCGATGCGCGCTTTTTGCGTGCCTTTGGGGTGGAGGTGGTGGAATTTGGTTTGCTTAACGATCGCATCCATGCGCTTGATGAACGGGTGGCTTTGGGCGATTTGGAAAAATTACAGCAAGTTTTTTTAAGATTACTCCATTTGGTTTTAAAGGACTAACATGACACGCAAAATTTTACTTTTCACCTCCGATAAGATTGGCGAGGGGGAACTAGGACAAAAGGTGGGGGCGGGCTTTATTGGCGCGCTTTTAAAAATGCCTGCTGATTTGTTGCCCTCCAAGATCATTTTTTTAAATCGGGGCGTGCTTTTAAGCACCCAAAATTCTTTGATTGACAATGCAGAGACGATTGGCGCTCTTCAAGAGTTAGAAAAACTGGGGGTAGAAGTCCTCTCTTGCCAAGCTTGCTTAGAACATTTCCAAGTACTTGATAAAGTCCTAGTGGGTAAGGTGAGTAACGCCCTAGAGATTTTACCCGATCTCTTGGGCTCTGCTGGGGTGATCTCTTTTTAGTTCTCTGTGCCACTTTTGGGGTAGCAGAAACGATAGCCCCTACGGCGCACGGTCTCCACTGTGGAGATGCCTAAAGGCTTGTCCATTTTTTGGCGGATTTGGTTGATCGCCACTTCAATCACATTGGGCGTAACTAGCTCGGGCTCTTCCCAAATGGCATCTAAGAGTTGCTCTTTAGACACGATTTGATCGCGGTGGCGGGCTAGGTGGGTGAGCACTTCAAAGGGCTTGCCCTTAACCTCAATTTCCTTGCCCTTGTAGATGATCTTTTCTTCATCGGGGTTAATCACCAAGTCTTCAATCTCAATGATACTCGATCCCCAAAACCTGAGCCGTGCCTCAATGCGGGCGACCAAAACCCCCAAGTCAAAGGGTTTCACAATGAAGTCATCCACCCCTTCTTTAAACGCCTTGATCTCTTGCTCGCTGCTGGCTTTATTGGCTAGCATGATGCTCACAATGGAGGGGTGTTTGGTTTTGGCATAGGGGATGAGGCTCAAGCCATTGCCATCGCTCAACTCTAGGCTAATCAAAATTAGATCGTAGTTGCGGATACTGATATAATATTCCCCATCCTCTAGGTTTTCTGCCACATCGACTTGGAAACTGCGTTCATTCAAGTAGGCGCTAATGTCCTTGCTGAGGTTGGCATTGTTTTCAACTAACAAAATACGCATCTTCATCCTTTTGACTTAAACTTAAATTTATTATAACATAGTTTTTAGAGGTCTGGAAAATTTAAGAGAAAAACACGATTTTTTAGATATAATGGGCTCGACCGGTTTTTCCGGTCGGCGCGGGCGGGGTAACCTCCCCCTCCTTATCTCCGCCCGTTGCTTACATCTTTGTTTTAGCTTCTATCCCTAAAATCTTTAACCCGGTTGTCAAACTCAGGCTCACCATTTGGCAGAGTTTTAAGTATTTGGATTCTTCGGGTGTGTCTAAAATGCGGTGTGCGTTGTAAAAGCTATGGAAATTAGCGGCTAAATTTTGCAGGTAATCACAGATTTTTTGCAACTCGCGATCTTCAAAAGCACTTTGCAAGACTTTTGGCAAATTGAGCGCATTAAAGAGCAAATGGGCGGGTGCTTTGGGGAGATTTTCTAGGGGGCTAGCCTTGATGGTTTCTAAACTGGCTGTGGGTTTTTCTAAAAACTTATTAAGCAGCGTGTGGATGCGTGCATTGGCGTAGTGGATATAAAAAATGGGGTTACTACTATCTTGCTTTTGGAGGCTAGCAACATCAAATTCTAAATGCGTGTCTAGCTTTTTGCTTAAGAACACAAAACGCAGGGCATCTTTGCCAATGTCTTGTAAAACATCTTTGAGCAAGACAAAATTACCTGCCCGTTTGCTCATTTTATAGGGCTTGCCCTCTTGCAGTAATGCGACCATTTGCACCAACAAGACTTCTAATTTGCACGAATCATAGCCTAAGAATTGCAAGGCGGCTTTAATGCGCGCCACATAGCCATGGTGATCGGCCCCAAAAATATTGATGTAGCGATCGTAGTTTTGGGCAAATTTATAGTCATGGTAGGTGATGTCCCCAGCGATGTAGGTAAAGCTCCCATCAGCCTTTTTAACCACCCGATCCTTTTCATCCCCAAAGGCACTGGATTTAAGCCACATTTTCCCCTCACTCTCATAAATCCCATTCGCCTCTTGTAAGCGTTCAAACACCCTCTCTTGGCGTTCAAACATCGCCTTTTCACTCACATAGGCATCCATGCACACGCCCAGCTCCTCTAAGCTCTGCTCAATCTCAACAAGCATGCAATTCTTGGCAAATTCGCCCAACTCGGCTATGCACGCCTCTTTTTGGCTCTGATCGTGAAACTTAGCCCTGCCAAAACGCTCTAGAGCCATGTTGGCTAGCTCAACAATGTATCCTCCCTTGTAGCACTCCTCTGGATATTCCACAGGGATTCCCTCTAGCTCTTGGGTTTTTAAAAACACCGAAAGACCGAGTGTTTTGATCTGCACGCCCAAATCATTGACATAATATTCAGGGTGCATTTTAAAACCCAAAAAACGCCCCAAGCGGCACAGGCTATCCCCAAAAATCGCCCCGCGTGCATGCCCAATATGCAAGGGACCAGTGGGGTTAGCGCTCACAAATTCTAAATAAATGCTCTCCTGCTTGGCTTGTTCTTTGCCAAAATCCTGCCCCAAAGCCAAAGCCCTATCACAAAGCGTATTTAAAAAACTCTCTTGGAGGGTGAAATTAATGTAGCCATTCAAGGCTTCTATGCGTGCAAAGACCTTCTGGCACTCCGCATTTTGTTCTAGCCGTTCTGCCAACTCTAGGGCGATGAGTTTGGGGGCTTTTTTTGTAACTCTTGGCTAAAGAGAACGCCACAACGCTCGCATAATGCCCTAAATCCCTATCTTTGGGGTGCTCTAAGATGATCTCCACCCCCAAAACCCGTTCTAAAAGGGTTTTGATGGCTTGGTGCATCATAGATGTTGCTTAGGGGTATCGCTAGAAGTTGCGTGTTGGGGCTGGCTGGGTGTGGCTGTTGTGGGTTGTGCGGGCGGGGGGCTATCCACCACTTTAATCTCTTGGGGTTTGTTTTCCTTGCCCTCTTCCTCATCCTCCTTAATAGCCTTTTTGAAATTTTTAATCCCGCTACCCAAACCCTTTGCTAGCTCGGGAATTTTTTTCGCACCAAATAAAAGTAAAATCACAAATAAAACAATGACCCAATGCCAAATGCTGGTAAAACCACCCATGGATATCCTTTATTTTTAAATGGGCTTTATTTTACTACATTCTTACTTTGAAAACCCTAGTTTCCGCTCCACGCCCGATAAAGCGCGTCTTTAGGGAACATCTGTTGTTTATAGCGCAAGGTTTTAGCCACGCTTAACACCATCTCTTTAGCCTCTTCTAAATTGTCATTAACCAACACATAGTCAAATAAATCCACCTCTTGGAGTTCTTCAAAAGCACTCTCCATGCGTCTAGCAATGACTGCGGGGCTATCGGTTTGGCGTTTTTCCAAACGATCTTGGAGCACTTGGGCGTTTTTGGTGGTGATAAAAATGGAAGTGGCTTTAGGATAGAGTGCCCTAACACTGCGGTGCCCTTGCACATCAATATCAAATAAAACTAATTGTTTGGCTTGCAAAGCCTCTTGGATGGGCTTTAAAGAAGTGCCATAATAATCATCATACACGCGTGCCCACTCTAAAAATTGCTGGTTTTCAATGCCCGCTAAAAACGCCTCTTGACTCACAAAATAATAATGTTGCCCCTCTATCTCGCCCTCTCTTTTGGGGCGCGTGGTGGTGGAGATGGAGAAATGGACATTTGGGAGGTTTTGGAGCAGGTGTTTAATGAGTGTGCTTTTGCCCGAGCCGCTAGGACCGGCTAAAACCAAGATTTGGTAAGCGTGGTCGCTCATTCTTTATCAACCAACTGGATACGCAAAACCTTATTTTCTAAAATCTTAGGATCAATGGGCAAATCTTTTAAAAGAGTTTGCAAATCCAGCGTGTTTAGGGTGATGGTGGCTGGTGTGCTTGGTTGCGTGGGTGTTTCTTGTGTAATCGGGGTATCTTGGGGTGTGGGCTGTTCCTCTAGTTGCCGTGGGGTGATAGGCTCTTTAGCCCCCTCTTGGGCTTTAAGGGATTCCTCATAAGAACCATCCATCACGCTGGTCATCACAGCGGTTGGGATGTCCTCAATGTGCTCGATTGTTTGGGGTTCTGGGGTTTTGGGGTGGGTTTGTGCTAACACGCTACCGGGCACATCTTGGGTGGAGGGTGGGGCTTGTTCTGCACCCTCTGATTGTGGCTGTGGCTCCTGTGTTGCTAAGTTTGGTTCTGCTAATTCGGGCTCTGACTCTGCTTGTTCTAGTGCCATTTCTGACTCTACAGCCTTGTCTTCCTCTCCCTCAGACTCTAACTCCCCAATCTCTAACCCCTCAGTTTCTAAAGGTGTGGGTTCTGCTGGCTCTGCACTGGATTCTAATGGCGTTGGCAATTCTTGGGATTCTAGGGATTCTAACTCCTCTATGCCCTCTAATTGTGGGTGTGGTTCCTCTGTTGCCAATTCGGGCTCTAACTCTGCTTGTTCGGGTGTAACTCCTGACTCTACAGCCTTGGTTTCCCCCCCCTCAGACTCTAATTCCCCAGTTTCTAATGCAGTCTCTAACCCCTCGGTTTCTAAAAGTGTGGGTTCTGCTGACTCTGCACTGGATTCTAGAGTTGGCAATTCTTGGGATTCTAGGGGGGGCGTAAGGGGTTCTTGTTCTGCCAAAGTATTTGTGTTTTCCATAGGTTCAATACTAGCCGCTACGCTCTCTAGTGTGTCTTGCAACATTTCGGGTTCTAATAACATGTCTGCTTCTAATTCTAAGGGCTCTTCTAAGGGCTTTATGGGGGGGGCTGGTTCTGTGTTCATAGCCTCTATAGAATCCTCTAAGCTAGGCGTTTCTAGGGAGTCTTCTTGCATTTCTTGGGAAGGGGCTAGCTCCTCTATCTTGGGCGTGTCCATTTCAGACAACGCCTCTAACTCTGTAGTGGGCTCTTTTGAGTCTGTGGGTTGCTCCATAGAGTCGCTGTGGGCAGTTAAATCGGCTTGATTAAGCTCTTGGGAGTCTGTGCTAGGCTCGGTTTGTGTGTCTGCCTCTTGGGGGGGGATAGGTTCTGCTGGTTTTGTAGGTTCTAGTGCTTCTGGCATGGCATTTGGAAGTTCTGTGGGCGTAGGAGGTGTTTGCTCTGCTTGCTCGAGGCTATGCCCCTCCTCTGACTCTTCAGATTTTAAGCCCTCCAACGCTTCTGATGGCATCTCAGATTCCAATTCTAAGGACTCCGCTGGCTTGGCATCTCCTACATATTCAGAGATAGGGGCTGGTTGTTCTTCTGTGGTTTCAGCCAAATGGGTTTGGGTTAATTCTTGTGCATCTGTGGGCATTTCTTGCGCATTAGAATCGTTTTGCTCCAGCTCTGTAGTTGGGGCGGGGGGCTCTGTAGTGGCCGTTTCTGTATGGGCTTGTGCTCCAAGCCCTGATTCTTCTAGTGTTACTTCTGATTTTGCAGTAGGGGTGGGTTCTAGTGGGGGTTCTAGTGGGGGGGTGGGTGCTTCTGCCTCTGATGTGGGGGCACTCTGCGTAGGCTTAGGCTCTGTATCTGAGTTTTGCTCGCTCCCATCAACTACAGAATGCATCAGATCGCCCAAATTCTCCCCAGTGCTATCCATCAAATCTTGGGCTTTGGGGGAGTGTTCTTGGACTAAGTCTTGCAACATATCCGCATGCATGGCATTGGCATGCGTTACCGGAGAATTGGCAGATTCTGCTGGGGGAGTTGGCTTAGAATCCTCCATAGCCACCCCATCGTGTTCATCGTGATCGCTCTCTACGGGTAATAAGTCCTCAATGGAGAACGCCATGCCCGGCTCTGACTCAGGTGTGGCTTGGGGGGTGGGCTGTGGCTGTTGTGTGCTTGGGGCTTCGTTGGGGGGGGGGTTTGTTGATCTGTGGGGGCTTCTGGGGCTTTGTCTGTGTCTAACAAGTCCTCTAGTTGCTTTAAACTCGAATCGATGTCCTTGAATGCCAAATCCATGTCAAAGGGTGTTGTGTCCTCTGCAGTGCTGGGTTGCTGGGTGGGGGGGGTGCTAGGGGATGTCCCTAGTTCTGCCTCTAGGGTGTGGAGCACATCGGTGGGCAAAAAGGGCTTGGTGATGTAATGGGTGAAAGCGCCAAAAGTGGGGACATCTTTGCGGTGCAAAAACCCACTGAGCTTGAGCCCTTCTAAATGGGGCTTGAGCTGCTCATACTCCTCTTGACCCACCGCCGTGTCATCTGCAAAGAAAAAACAATCCGCATTTTCTTGGAGTTTGGGCAAGATTTCACCGACATGTTCGTGGATAACCAGCTCCAAACCAAGCTTTTTAGCGATGTTTTCAAAAAGCTTATCCACCATCTTATTTTGATTAACCAACAAGATTTTCAACGCCTCTCCTTAAGCTAGGTTAGCTAAATCCGAGATTATAATATAAATCTGCCTTGTTTTTGGTTTAACTTAAATTCTAGGAGTTTTTCATGAAAGGTTGTTTGCGTTTGTTTTTCTTGGCTGGGGCATTGGGCTTTTTGTCCGCCCAATCCACGCTGTATATGTTGCCCTACGAGCAAAATGAAGCCCTAAAGTCGTTGATCTCAAGCATCAATGCTGCCAAAAGCGACATCAATATCGCCATTTACAGCTTTACCCACAAGGACATTGCCAAAGCCCTAAAAGATGCCGCTAGTCGGGGGGTGAAAATCCAAATCATCTATGATTATGGTTCCAATGCGGATGGCAAGAAACACTCCACCATCGGCTATTTGTCCAAGTATAAGGGGATTAAAACATGCCTTTTACAAGGCAAAGAAGCCCCAAAATATGGCAAGCATGCGGGCTCTTATCACGGGATTATGCAACCAAAAATTAGCCATCATTGATAATAAAACTATTTTCTTAGGCTCGGCTAACTGGAGCAAAAACGCCTTTGAAAACAGCTATGAGCTTTTGTTTAAAGATGAAGACCCCTCTATCATCCAAAAAGCCCAAAGCTACTACAAAAAAATGTGGAGCGCGTGTAAGCCCTATTGAAAATGGTAGTTATAGCCGATGTAAAAGGCAAAGGTGCGCCTAAATTGCGCGCTAAAGTAGCTATCGGTGTAATATTTATCATTGATGGTGGGGAATTTAAACCCAATATCAACCCCATGCGTGCCCACAAACAACGCCCGCACGCCAAAATTAAACAAGAATTGGAAGGTGCTCACGCTGGGCTTGGCATCAGAGGGCAAGCCTAGGGCTCTTTGCCCAGCATCCCCTAAAAACCACGAGTTACCCGCAATCGCCACGCCTACATACACCCCCAAATCTAGAGCAATGTCATTGCGGTAAAACGCCCCCTGAAAGAAGTTATAAAAAAAGTCCGCCGCTGCACCATAGGTGAGCATGTTATTGCCCCCATAGTAAAGACCCCCACCATAGGGGCTTTTCACATAGCGTGCCCCAAAACCCTGCCAATCAATAAAGGCATAGTAGCGCGCCCCAAACATTTGATCTTTTCTAAAATAGCCCGTATAGCCCACATTAAAGCCCAAACCATTCGCCCCGACATTCATGTCGTTGCGCCCGGGTGCAGAAGGACTATTAACCGTGGCATTTTTGGTTAAGATGGTGATGGTGCCCGTTTGGTAACTTGTCCCCACAAATAACCCATCTTTCCAAGTAGAATGGGTTCTAAACTGGTTATTTGTGCGCGCCTGTAAAGCCCCCATACCCAAAACAACCCCCAATGCCCAAATTAGGGCTCTTTTTTTGTTGCATTTTGACTTCCTATAAAACTTGAACTTAAAACCCCTATTATAGTATAATTCAGACTGAATCTAGTAGGCTACCTTTAAGGAGTTGTGATGTTTGGCGTGCGTCCATCTGTTCCGTTTTTGTTGGTTGCTCTTTGTTCTATTTGTTTGGGTGTCGAGCCCGGGATCAATTTTGATCCCCCCGATTATGTCGAACAAATGCCCTCCAAAGAATTTATCCCCGAGATTTCTAAACCCGGGAGTTTATTTGGACAAGGCGAACGCCCGTTATTTGCTGACAGACGGGCAATGAAACCCAATGACCTCATCACCGTGGTGATCTCTGAAAATGCCAGCGCCAATTACAGCACCTCCAAGGATTATACCAGCACTTCTAATGGGACTTCTAACGCCCCACGCCTCACCTACAATGGCACCGATCCCAACAAAAGAGAACAAGCCCAGTTTTTAGACAACAGAAACAATTATAGCCTAACCCAGCCTGCCACCAACAACACCTTTAAGGGCGGGGGCGCACAGAAAAAAAGCGAGAATCTCAAACTCACCATCACCGCTAGGATTGTCAAGGTGCTTGAAAATGGGAATTATTTTATCTATGGGAGTCGGGAGATTTTGGTGGATGGTGAAAAACAAGTCGTTAAAATCAGTGGTGTGGTGCGCCCCTTTGACATTAACCGCGATAATAGCGTGCAATCCAAATACATCGCCGATGCCAAGATCGCCTACACCAATATCGGACCTTTGAGCGCGAGCAATAAAAAGAAAATGGGCGATCAAGTCTTAGAGTCCCAGTTCCCCTTTTAATGCCCATTGCCATTATCTTAGCCCGTGCGGGGAGCAAACGCATCCCCTCTAAAAATATCACCCCCTTTTTAGGCAAGCCCTTATTAGCCCATGTGATTGAGCGGGCACACAACTTGGGGCTTTTTGATCAAATCATCGTTAGCACCGATGATCCCAAGATCGCCCAGATCGCCCAAGATCACGGCGCGCTTACCCCCTTTTTACGCCCCTCCCATCTAGCTGATGACAACACGCCCACCCTCGAGGTGCTAGCCCATGCCATCCAAGCCCTCAATCTCCCCTTAGAAAGCCTTGTATGTGGGCTTTATGGCACGAGCGTGTTATTGCAAAAAGAATCCCTTGAGCGCGCTTTTTTAGCCCTCAAACAAAACCCCCACAAAAAATACGCCTTTGCTTGCAGTGCTTATAGTGCCTCCCCCTACCGCGCCTTTAGTCTTGAGGATAATTCCCCCACCCCCCTTTTTGCCCAGCACATCCCCAAACGCTCCCAAGACCTCCCCACTCTTTATCACGATGCCGGGCTGTTTTACTTGGGGCTTGCCAGGCACTTTGCCAACCAGCAACCCCTGCTAGCCCCCCACTCAATACCCATTATCCTGCCCGCCTTGCACACCCAAGATATTGACACGCTAGAGGATTTAGAGCTAGCCAAACTCAAATACCAGCTTTTAAACCATGATTAAAATCCTCTGCGATGCCTCTTTAACAAGCGGGTTAGGGCATTTACGCCGTTGCCAAAAACTCCAAAGCCTGCTAGCCTCCCTAAATTTTAAAACCTGCCTCTTTGCCCCCCACCCCTTAGCGGATGAGCCCCTTAATTGGCTAGAGAACAGCCCGCTTGGGGCTAGAGATTATGTGATTGTAGATAGCTACCTAGCCCCCCCTAGCTTTTATGAACACCTCAACGCCCCACAAGTTTTAATAATTGAAGATGAACCCCACACCTACCCCCCAATTTTTATGTGCTCAACCCCGCATTTTTTAGCCCACAACCTCTATACAAACCCCACCCCCAAGCATTTTTTGGGTGTGGAGTTTATGCCCTATGCACATGCGTTTAACACCCTAACCAAACCTCTTAAGCCTAATATCTCCAACTTGTTTTTATCCTTTGGGGGTAGCCAACACGCCCTGCCCTTTTACACACAAGCCTTAAAAATCCTAGAGCAAACCCCCCTAAGCGTGCAGGTGATCGCCCCTCAAAACTTAGCCCCGATTCTGCAAGCCAAGCACCCCCCAAATCCCAAACGCACCTACCATGTGGGCTTATCCCTTGCGCAAATTGCCACCTGCATGCACCAAAGCGATGTGGCGTTACTAGGGGCTGGGGGGATGCTCTATGAGGCGATCTTAGCGCGCACACCCATTTTAAGTATCCCCCTAGCCCCCAACCAGCTCCCCCAATGGCGCGCTTTGAGCGATCAAGGTGCATGTGTGGCTAGCTCTTGGGATCATTTGCTAACAGATTTACAAAATTTGAGCCTTGAGGCGCGCATGTGTATGCAACATGCCCAAGAGAGGCTTAAAGTTGGTGCAAAACTTTTAAACACCCTTCAAGAGATTTTCCATGCCTCTATCTGAGTGCCCCTCTTTGGTTTGGCAAAGCTTTGAAATCCCCCCCACCACCTTCAAACACGGGGCACAAACCCCCATTCATGCCTGCCATTTTATCCACACCAGCGATGCGGAAAAATTGCAAATCCTCGCTTTCCGCAACCACCCCGCCACCACCGCATGGATGTATAACGAATATATCAGCTTGGAGTCGCATTTGCATTTCATCGAACAACTCCGCCACAACCACAATAGCGCCTACTATCTTTTCAAACAAGCCGATAAGCTTTTAGGCGTGGGTTCGCTCACACGCATCCACCCCACCCACCAACACGCCTTTTTAGGCATCTATAAAAACCCCGATTTGGAACGCGTGGGCGGGCGGATTTTAGATGCCCTTGAGTTCATCGCCTTTTTCAAAATGGGTTTGCATTCTCTGCATTTGGAGGTGATTGCCACCAACACCCGCGCCATTGCCTTTTACCAAAACCACGCCTACCAAAGAGCAGGATTTTTAAGAGATTTTATCTACCGCCAAGACAATTACCACGACGTATGGCTCTTTAGCAAACTCTCCCCCCTCACACCTCCCCATAAAGGTTCTTGATGATTCCCTTAATTGTTGCAGAACTGAGTGCCAACCATGCCAACTCCCTAGAGATCGCCCAAAAATCTTTGATCACCCTAAAGGGCATAGGTGCAGGTGCGGTCAAGTTGCAAACCTACACCCCCGATTGCATGACTTTAAATTACCCCAAACCCCCTTTTATTATCCAAGGCACGCTTTGGGATCAACAAAACCTCTATGATCTTTACACAAAGGCGGCTATGCCCTTAGAGTGGCACGCCCCCCTTTTTTGAGCTCGCACAAGGCTTAGATTTGCCCTTATTTAGCGCAGTTTTTAGCCTCAAGGGGCTAGACCTCTTAGAAAAGCTCAACTGCCCCATGTATAAAATCGCCAGCTTTGAGATCACCCATTTAGAATTATTACACCATGTGGCTAGCACCCAAAAACCCCTCATCCTCTCCACAGGCATCGCCACGCATGGCGAAATCCTAGATGCCCTAGAGGTTTGCCACAAGGTAGGCAACTCCCAAATCACGCTTTTAAAATGCACCAGTGCCTACCCCGCCCCCTTGCAAGAGGCAAATTTATTAGCCATGCCCATGTTGGGGCAGACCTACAACACCGCCTATGGCTTGAGCGATCACACTTTAGGGTATCTAAGCGCGATCATCGCCACGACACTTAAAGCCTCCATGATTGAAAAACATTTTATCTTGGATAAAAGCCTAGACACGCCCGATCGCGCCTTTAGTTTGGACACCAAAGAGTTTCAAGAGATGATTCAAGCCGTGCAAGACACCGCTAGTGCCCTAGGGCAACCCAACCCCCCACCCCCCACACAGGGGCGGCAATTTGCCCGTAGCCTCTTTGTGATCAAAGCCCTTAAAAAAGGAGAAATTCTCACAAAACAACACCTACAAGCCCTACGCCCCAATGCCGGGCTTGCCCCCAAAGATTTACCCCTTGTGCTGGGTAAAAGGGTTAGGCAAGATTTAGAATACGGGCACCCTCTAAGCTGGGACGATGTGTTGGATTAATCCTTTTCTAAAAGCAAGCATTTAGAGCAGACGACAAATAAACGCATGTCATGGCTGACTAACTTAGCATCAAATTTCTTAGCCACTTGGATTTGGCGTTCCTCAATTTGGGGATCGACAAACTCGATAATCTCCCCACAATGCAGACAAATAATGTGGTCGTGGTGTTCTTTGGCGGCGATCTCATAACGCCTCCCATTCTTATTGGTTTCTAGGGTGTAAATAAAGCGTTCTTTTTCTAAAAAATTCAGAATGCGATAGACCGATGAGATACTGGTATTCTTGTCGCGCAAACGGATACTCTGGGTGATCTCCTCTGGGCTCAAATGAGTCCCACTCTTATAGAGCACACTCACCACTTCCTCGCGTTGTTTGGAGTTCTTCAAACCATTTTTTTCGAATGGAAACTCTCAGGCGCTCTAAAATAGACTCTAAAGTTTCTAAGCGATGCATAAAACCTCCTGTTTGTCAATAACCATCATGCGCCAAAGTCCGCTTCCGGTATTATTTCTAAAGAGCACTTTTATCATAACATTTTATTTTAAACTATTGACCGATTAACAAGGGAGTATTAAGGTTAGCATGGTGTATAATCTAAAGACTAAAACTTTATAAAGGGCTTGTATGTTTTTTAACAAGGGTCTCTCCAAGCAGTTAGATCAAAAAGATGCGGAAATCAAATCCCTCCAAAAAAAAGCTTGATTTTTACAGGCAGTTGGTGGATTTATGCGGGCATATGGGCTTTATTGGGGTCAAGGATCACAAGATCATTTTTAAAAATGGGGATGTGGTGAATTTAGAGGGCATTGATGATAAGGTCAGTGATTTGAGTAGCCCCAATGTGGATTTTAGCCTCAATAACCGCCTCTACACCACCAAGAGCCAACACATTGATGACACGCTTTACCATTCGGTGATGGAAACCTCGGATCTGATGACTGCTTGTGGGGATAACCAAACTTTTAGGCTGTATTACACCAGCATGCGTGAGGGGTTAGAGGGGTTGCAAGCGACCATGCAAGATGTCTTTAAAGGCACAGATGAACTCTTGCATGCGGCCACTAGCGGGAGTCAAAGCTCTTCAGAAGCCCTAGATAAAGTTGCGACCACCAGTAGTAGCATTAATAGCTTGTATGACAAAATGCAAAACGCCACTACCCTAGCCGATTCCTTGAATCAACGCAGTAGCGAGATCACCCAAGTGATCTCTTTAATCGATGACATTGCCGAACAAACCAACTTACTCGCCCTCAATGCCGCCATTGAAGCTGCCCGTGCGGGCGAGCATGGCAGGGGCTTTGCAGTGGTGGCTGATGAGGTCAGAAAGCTAGCCGAAAAAACCCAAAAGGCGACCAAAGAAATTGCGGTGGTGGTCAAATCCATGCAACAAGAGGCTAGCGACATCCAAAACAATACCCATGATACCAATTCGATTGTGGAGGAAATCAAGGGCGATATTGATGTGATTAAGCTCAAGTTAGGGGGTAGTTTAGATGTGGCAAATGCTGCCAAGCTCTCCATTGACAACCTCAATAATTTGGTTTTTTGCGGTTTGGCTAAGACCGACCATGTTGTGTATAAAGGCAACCTCTATGGCGTGGTCTTTAACATCCCCAATAACTTTAAACGGGTGGAGGGGCGTGATTGCCGCTTAGGCAAGTGGTATTATGAGGGGGATGGGAAGACGCACTTTGGCAATGTGCCTAGTTATCGCGTCCTAGAGCCCTACCACAACGCCCTACACGATGAAGCCAACGCGCTGGTGGATGCGCTACAAGATCGCTCTAAGATCACCTCAGAGGCGATTGAAAAATCCGTCCAACTGGTCGAACAAAGTTCTAGGGGCGTGCGCGAAACCATCGATAAAATGTATCAAGAAAAGCAAACAGAATTGCAAAAACAAATAGCGAGTATCTTAGACAATCATAGCAAATCCGCTTAAGTTTGGACTATCTGCATGCGTTAAGGGCACTTGAGCGGGCTTGTCTGCACCGCAAGCGTTGCCTTTATCCAAAAAATTTAATCGATTTTGCCTCTAATGATTATTTGGGGCTGGGCACCCAAAAGGGGCTTTTAGAACAAGCCTTTGAACTGGTGAAAAACCAGCCCTGCCACGCCCCCAAAGCCTCCATGCTCATCAATGGTTACCATCCTTTGCACCAACAACTAGAGCAAGAACTATGCCAACTTTTGGATTATCCCGCCTGCGTCATCGTGGGGAGTGGCTTTTTAGGGAATGTCGCCCTCTTGGATGCGTTGGTGCGCAAAAATGATTTGTTATTGATGGATGCTAATTACCATGCCAGCGGGCAATTTGTGGCTAAAAAACTCCCCAACACGCTTTTTTTTGCCCACAATAATCCCCAAGATTTAGAGCAAAAAATTAAAAACCCACCGCCCTAAAGGGCGTGTGCTGATCGCCATTGAGGGCGTGTATTCGATGGATGGGCAAATCGCCCCCAAAGAAATCTACACCCTAGCCACTGAACATAATGCCTACTTGATCTTAGATGAAGCCCACAGCTTAGGCGTAATAGGCGATCACCTCTTAGGCTATTTGGATTATCACCAGCTCAAGCCCACCCCCCAAACGATCTTGCTGGGCACTTTTTCAAAGGCATATGGGAGTTACGGGGCTTTTATTGCCGGCAGTGGGGAAATCATCGATTTTTTATGCAACCGCGCTAAGAGTATTATTTACACCACGAGCTTATCTTTGCTAGATAGTGCGTTGGCATTGGTGAATATCTGCCATGTCTATGGGTCGCCCAAACGCTATAGCGATTGTTTAAAAGCCATGCGGGCTTGTGTGCAATCCATAGGGCAAACGCCTAGCTGTATCTTAACCTTGCCCTTTGGCAATATTGGCGATTTAATGCACGCCCATACCCGCTTGCTAGAATCGGGCTTTTTATGTGCAGCTATCCGCCCCCCCACCACCCAAAAGCCCTTGTTGCGGATTAGCCTAAATATCCAACCCCAAGACACGCTAGCCAAACTAGAGCATTTATGCCACTCGTTACTCAATTTAGTCTAAACCCCTACCATCTTCTGACATACACTTGAGCACAAGTTACCATGTGTGTTTTAGCTTGTGTTCTTTAGCCCCAGTTTGGCTTGCAGTAATCCCCGAATTTTATAGGGGTATCTGAGCAGTAGCCGTGCCCAATTCATTTTGATCCCATTTTCTTGACAAGCGCGTAAATTTTCTTGATTAGCTAACCACAGACTCTTAAGTCCGCTGGTGCTAATCCCCCCAACCCCCATTTTTACCAACACTTGGGGCAAATAGACCCATTCCACTTTGCCCAAGAGCATTACCCGCAAAATCCATTCATAATCCCCGGCAATTTTATAATCAATTTTGTAACCCCCAAAGCGATCGTAAATCTCTTTTTTGACAAATAAAGTTGGGTGGGCGGGCACACGCCCATAAAAAAAGAGTTTGGGATCAAAAAGACCACTTTTGTAATAACGCACAATTTTAGAATCTTTAACATAGACCAAATCCCCATAGACCACTTGCACGCTCGGATTAGCCTCAAAGGCTTGGGCTACCACGCTTAACACTTGGGGATTTGCAAACACATCATCGCTATGCAAAATGCCAATGATCTCTCCGCTGGCATGTGCAATGCCCTTATTGAGGGCATCATAGAGTCCTTGATCGGGTCCGCTATAAAGTTTGAGGTGTGGGAAACTTTGTAAGGTCTCTAAGCTCCCATCTGTGCTCCCCCCATCGATTACAATATGTTCAAACGGGGGTAGGCTTTGCTCTAAGGCTGAGTGGATGGCATATACAATGGTAGCTTTAGCATTCAGGGTCGCACTGATGATCGAAATTTTAGAGGGCATAGGCTTGCACCTAGTGTATTATCATCCAATCTTAGCCAAAATTCTTTTAATGTGTCAAGTGGATTAATCCCGTGCTGGTGTGGGTTAGAGGGCTGACACACGGGGGTTTAAGTGTGGCTAGCTTAAGGGGTTTGGCATTGTTGGCAACTGGCACAGAGTTAAAAAAATCCACTCCAAACAAGAGGGCTTAAGCCTTGAAAAGAACAACTCTAACAAATACGCTTTTGCTTTTTAAGCTCTATATCATTAAACCCTTCGGGTGGCCAATGGGCGCAATAAGGCCATCTGGCTTAAAAACCCCAATAACCCCCACATGCCCGTTGATGGGGGTAAGCCTGCCTGCCCTTCTGGGCTAGGAACATTCATATCCCCCTGTTTGGTCCCCTCAATGATGAAGGGGCTAAAATCCACTTTAGTCTCTGGCTCTTGTGGTTGCTCCTCTTGTAACGCCTTAGCCGCCACTAGGGTTTTGCTCCCATTAGGTAAAGCCTCATTGAGCTTGTTAAGCCCCTCTAAGCCCTCACTTGCGCCCTCTTGAAGGGCTTTTAATGCGCGCTGACTCATCTCTGCTAATCCCATTAATGCACCTTGTAGGCTTTGGTGTGGAGCCATTCCTCTTGCAAAATGCCTTGTTTGATGAGCTCTTGGCGTTTCAAGGCTAATGCCATATCATTAGCAAATTGCCATTCTTTGAGGCGCATCTCCATTAAGCCCATTTCATAGCCTTGCAACATCTTAAGCGCATTACTGAGTAACAAACTCTCTAAGTGCGCTTGGGCTTCAAATTCGATCTCTTTAAGCCTTTTAAGTTGGGCTTGTTGCTCTAACCAGCC
>CAGP01000062.1 GCA_000263275.1 Helicobacter bizzozeronii CCUG 35545
TTGCAAAAGGGGGATATAGAGAAACGCGTTAATTTGTGAAAAGTCTAAGGCGATTTGTGGGGCTGTTTTGCTAAAAGAGTGCACTTTGGGGCTATCTGGCATGGATTCTTTAATGAGCTCTAAAAGGGCGAGCGCGCTAAAGAGATGCATCGCTTCTAGCATGGCGCGCTCTTTAGGGGTATTTGCCCTAAATTGTTTTAAAATGGGGATAGTCATACTTTGGGCTAGCTGGAGTATTTGTTGTCTTTGGGGGCTTAGATTTATCAAAAAGGCGTGCAAAGAGGGAGGGCGTATATGTCCATACAATACCTGTATCTTTTGAATAGGGTTTGCTAACAATGGAAGACAGAGTAAGCCCATCCAAAGTAAAAGGGCATAGGTTGTCTTAAAATTTCATCTTTTGTAAGGCTTGGCATAGCGCATTGTCAGACTTGAACGCCTGTAGTTTATCCTTAGGGTCTAAATACACACAAGGGCTCTCATCAATGGAGATCAAGCGTACGAGTTGTAATTGCTCTTGAATGTCTTTAGCGTTATAGGTTTGGGATTGGAAGAGCTGTAGGCAGGTTTGCTGTGATTTGGGACTTAAGTATTTAGGGCTTAGGCACATGGTGGGGTGGTCTTTTAGCGTGTCTTTTAAAATCTTGGGGTCGTCATTTCTTAAGCTGTCGTAAAAAGGGGCGTTACGATTTAGTGGGATCACTCGTGATATGAAGAGATCAGCGAGGTGTTCGGGGTCTATGCGCTGGATGTTTTTATCCATGAAGTCCCAAAATACGCGTCTAAATACACATGTGTCAGATATTTGGTCCCAAGATATCCCCCCATCAAAGATGGTGTTCAGAACTATCGAAACCCAATAACTATAGTCTGCATGGTGGGCGAAGATTTGCATGGGTATATGCGCTTCATGCATATCTTGGGCTAAGCGTTTTCTAAAAGGCTTATGGGGGACAATGTTTTTTCTGCGTTCTTCATATATCCTTGCTCGATTAAAATCACGGATATTGTTTATACGGCGCAAATCCGTATTTTTAGAAAAGAGACGATGGAGTTGCTCTAGATAGGCAATCACATCTAGCCCCGCTTTGTGGGCGTTGAAAAGTGGGGCATAAAGCCATGCATTGATGTGTAAAAATTCGTGGGCAATAAATGTCTCCTTTTTTTTCAAGCAAATCTACTACTATGAGGTCTAGGGCGTTAAGCATTGCCATATCCTTCACATGAGCTAAAAAAAAGCTCTTCTCTTGTGTTTTTGGGCTTAAACTCTTTCAACAAGGGGACTTGCTTGGCTACAGCTTTGGCTAGAGGGATAGAGGCATCGGTGTAATGCCGCATAGCCCAAGTCAAAGCGGGTAGGTATGCTGTGTCTGGGTTATTTGGGTTATTGGGGTCGTCTATGTCATCGTCTATCTTGGCAGAGGATTTTTGCATGTAATCATAGAGTGCCTTAAACGCCTTGAAAAATTCTTGGGTATCTTGTGATTCTTTAGGATTGTCTATTTGAATCATGATGGTCAATACATCTTCTTTGCCCTGCAGATTCAAGACCAAGAGAGCTAAGAGAAGTAGGCGGATCATTTTATTTGAGATGGCAGGCAATCTTGCAAGCCTTCTTGTGGTTTTAAACCTTGAACTTCTCTAAATCTGCGTTGAGCTTGTCAGCAATATTCCCCAAAGTATCGCTTTCTTTGTGGATGTCGTTAATGTCTTCTAGGTTTTGGCTAGCAATGGTGCTAATTTGGCTGATCTCATCATTCATCTCTTGGGTGTGCGTAACCACGCTTTCTAATTCTTTGACATCTGCACGGGTGTTATCGATCACTTCTTGGATATTTTGCATGCTGGTTTGCATGATGTTTTGGACATCTGTAGCCAACTTGGCGGTTTCCACGAGCTCTTGAGCATTTTGATTGAGGCTGTGATTCACATCGCCCACGCTTTGCACCATTTCATTAATGGTAGAATTAATGCTTGTTAGGCTATTTTGCGTTTTTTCGGCTAACTTGCGCACCTCATCAGCCACCACCGCAAAGCCCCGCCCATGCTCGCCCGCGCGCGCCGCTTCAATGGCGGCATTGAGGGCTAAAAGATTGGTTTGGGCGGCAATATCATCGATGATGGTTAAAACCTCTTTGATATTATCCGTGCTTTGAGAGGTCTCCTCCAGTTTATGTGAAAACTCTACGCTTTGCTTGGCATTGGTGTTCAAGCGTGCATTGAGAGACTCCATTTGCTCTTGCACTTGCTGGAGTTGCGCGCCCGTGCTGTATAACTTTTCATTATTGCTATTGGTGTTTTGCAGACAATCAAGCACCTTGTTCGCATTGCTCGCACTGCGATCATGCGTGCCCTTGAGCACCTCAATGGCACGGCTGGCGCGCTTGTGAATCTCCATGACCTTAGAGCGCACACTTTGGGCAATTTGGGCATTGAGCGACCCGCTGGTTTTGAATTTGAGCATGATGGTTTGCATGTGCTCAATAAAGGTATTGATGTGCTGGGCGATGGAGATGATCTCATCTTTGGTTTTGCCCTTTTGCTCCTCTGTAAGGGGGATACGCTTGGTCAAATCACGGCTACCCTTGGTCAAATCCAAACTCAAGCTGTTTAGACGCTCTAAGGGCATGGCAAGGTAGTAAATCCAAGAGATCATGACCAACAAGACTAGGATCAAGAAAAAACTAGAGATGCTAAACATCAAAACCCGCAAAGAAGACACATTTTTAAGAGCAAAACTAACAGGAATGCGCGCAATGATTTTCCAATTATACCTAGGCACTGTGGTGAAGACCAAAAACTCCTTTTGGCCCTGATCGGTATGGACTAAAATCCCCTCTTGTTGGGCGATAATCTTGTCAAAAATATTTTTAAGTGTAGAGTTAGAGCTGTGGATGTCAATCCCTGCCTCTAAGCGGGTTGAAGCGATGACAAGTCCCTTATCGCTCAAAATGCTAACCCCCACCTCCTCCCCAAAACGCAAGAGGCTGACATGGTCGGCGAAAAAAGTCAAGGGGATACTCGCCCCCATAGCCCCCACAAATTCCCCATCAACATAAAGGGGCGCACTATAGGCCATGACCAATTTTTGTGTAAAAGCATCTTTGAAAACTTTACCATAGAACTCAGTTTTCTTTAAGTTTTTGGCGCTCTTATACCAATCACGCACCCTAGGGTCATAATCTTTGGGCGTTTCTAAGGTGGAATACATCGCCCCATTCTCTAGCCCAACATAGACATGCAAGCCCTCTAAGGTTTGGTTGGTGTAAGAGAGAATCGCACGCAAGTGATCCAAACTGGGGAGATGGTTGGGCGTTATTTTCAACGCCTCGATGCGTTCTAGTCCAATTTTGAACAAACGCATGTCATCTTCATTCCAAGTGGCAATCCAACGGGTGCTAGAACGTGCCATTTCCAATAAACTAGCCTGAACATCTTTCACCACGATTTTTTGCACAAAACGCTCGATAAAAACCCCAAAAGTGCCAAAGCCCACCAATAAAACAAGAGCCAGCACCAACGCAATTTTTCTCTTAAATCCCATTTTAGTCCAATTCTCAAGGTAATCCCGCATTATGGGAAAAAATACTTAAAAGCCACCTAGTGGGCTAGCCATGCTATAATCCTAAAAACAAGGTTGGCGATGGGTTTTTTTGGATTTATTCTTGCTTGTGTTTTTGATCGGCGTGTTGGTGGGCGGTGTGGGCTATTATGTCTATATGGTGCTTAAAAAATGAGCGCACCTAATCAAATCTTGGTGCATATTTGCTGTTCGGTGGATAGCCATTATTTTTTGCAAGAATTAGCCAAATTCTACCCAACAAGTTCTTTGGTGGGGTTTTTTTATAACCCCAATATCCACCCCTATGAAGAATACTTGTTACGCCTCCAAGATGTCAAACGCTCGTGTGCGCGCTTGGGTATTACTCTTATTGAGGGTGAATATGCCTTGAGCGCATGGCTAGAGGCGGTAAAAGGTTTAGAACAAGAGAAAGAAAAGGGGGGGCGTTGCAATGTCTGCTTTGATGTGCGTTTGGAGGCTTGCGCCAAACTGGCTTTAATGCTGGGTATCCAGCACTTTAGCACAACTTTACTCTCAAGCCCGATGAAAGAGCAGGTGGTTTTAAAACAACAGGGGGAGAAAATTGCGGCGCGTTATGGGCTGGAGTTTATTTATGTGAATGTGCGCGCACAGGGCGGGGTGAGCAAACAAAATGCCCTAGCCAAACGCGACAAACTTTATCGCCAAAATTATTGCGGGTGTCAGTTTGCCCTCAATGTCCAACGCCAAGCCCAAGACAAGCCTTGCATGGAATTAATCAGCCCTTTAAACCGCCAAATCCACCCAGCCAGCATCACCAAACGCCTCCAAGTTTTTGGTGAGCGGGATAGCTTGGAGCAAAGCCAGCAAGATTACCAGCTTTTACAGCAAAGTTTGCAAACCTATTTACTGCTTAGGGGTGTGGTGCGTGTGGGCGATCAAGTGATCCCCAGCGTGATTTTGAACCACTCAGCCAGTAAGCAGGTGGTGATCAAGGATTTAACGATCCAATGTTATAGCATTGGGGCGACTTTGGCCGAGCAAATGTTAGCCCAACAACATCATTTGCAGATCAAGCCTTTAAAGATTAGGCTGGGCGTGAGTGTGAAAGATGAGAGTTTATTTTTAGATCACAGGGGCGTAGCCACTTTGCTTAATCTGCCTAACTTTGCCCCCCTAAGTTATGAGCAAGAACTTTATATCCGCCAAAAGCTCGTTGGTTTGGAGAGTATCCAACCCATCATCATTGTCCCTAATTTGGGACTACTAAATGCGCCTATCAATTTAGAGATCGTGGCGCAAACCTTCACCCACAAAAATTTTTAACTTGCTCAAAGCCACTTGATCGCGCTGTCTTTGTGCTTGCGTGCTTTTTTGGTGGTGGGCATGTCGGCTTTGCCCAGTGCCACCAAGCAAGCGATGTGGGGGGGGTTAAAATGCGCATTCAAAACATGTTTGACCTTAAGGGCATCAAAGCCCCCAATGATACACGAATCCACGCCTAAAAGGGTGGCTGCTAGGGTCATCTGCCCCACAGCAATATAGCATTGCTCTTTCATGTAGCCCTCAATTAAGGTCAGATCGTTTTTCAAGCGATCTTTGAGCAAGACTTCCACGCCATTAGCGACTCTTTGGTGGTATTCTTGGGTGTAAAACCCACGCAGATACTCCGCATTGAGAGAACCGGCATGCATGTAGCCCACCACGATTAAAGCCGAACAGCTTTGAATCATATCGGCGTTAAAAAACACATGGGGGAGTAGCTGGTCTTTGAGCTTGCCACGCACGACCACAAATTCCCAAGGCTGGGTGTTATAAGAGCTAGGGGCTAGGCGCGCAGCCTCTAAGATGAGCTCCAGGGTCTCTTTGGGCAAGGTGTAGCTGGCATCAAATTTTTTACACGCAAAACGGCGGTGCAAAAAGGCGTTGAGATCGCCATGGTGTAGGGGTTTGGGGTGTTGCATAGAAAATCCTTTGTGTTAAGATACTTGATTATAGCCAAATCTGCCAAACAAGCACCCACATTTAGGCTTGGATCAACGCGATGCATTCTTTTTCAAGGGTGTATAATTCATAGCGCAAGGATTTAAAGCCCGCTTTAGGGGACACAATCAAATATTTAAAGCACTCTTCTAGTACCCGTGCGCTCTCTTGGGCGCGTTTGAAATTGGCTTGCACCATCTGCAAACACGATCCGGCATTGTTAAAATCCAAATCGGCTAGGACATCATTTTGGCTATCACGCCCAGCACAAAGGGCGCATAGATCCAAGTTATTTTGTTGGAAAATCAAGGTGGCGTTGTGGCGGACCTTTTTGAGCTTTAAGGCTAGTTCGGCGTGATCGTAGAGGTAGCGCATCACATCCTCCACCACCCGCACCCCCTCTTTCAAGCGGTTTAGATTAGCATCTAGGAGACGCTCAAAACTCCTAGTCGTTGCGGCCACCCATAATACCCATGATTTGCAAGAGCGAAACAAAGATATTGAGGAAGTCCAAATAAAGTGCTGTGGCTGCTTGGATAGGGCTTTCATACAGACCGCGGATGATGTTTTGGGTGTCATAAGCCACAAACAAGCTAAATAAAATCACGCTCACGCCCGCAATCGCCACTTGCATGATGGGTGAGCCCAAGAATAGATTAATCAAGGAGGCGACCACGACCACAATCACAGCAATAAAGAGCATTTTACCCATATTGGCTAGATCGCTCTTGGTTTTAATCGCATAAACACTCATCACGCCAAAAACAATGGTGGTCATCCCCAAAGCTTGCCAAATGGCAGCCGCGCCCGATTTAGCGATCACAAAGCCTAGCAAGGGCACAAGGGTGATGCCAGAGAGGAAAGTAAAGCCAAAGAGCATGAACATATTGAGGGTGGGCATGTTTCTGGTGAACATCAAGCCAAAAAAAGGCAGCAATCTCAGCGATGAAAAACACCCACTTATACTGGAGCGCAATATGGAAATTCATCAAGCCAATCAGCGCACCGATGGTAGCCAGCAAGAGGCTAGCCGCAAAAAACTTATAGGTGGTTTTAACAAAATTAACAAGTGCTGTTTCGCTTTGTTGTGCGTGTGAAAAGGCTTCTTGTTGTAAGCCAGTTCGATCATAAAGTGCCATAGTTACTCCTTTTAATTTAAAAAGTGGTAGGATTATAGCACTGCACTCTAATACCTCGCTTAAAACATAGCAGATTGCGGGTATTTTGGCTGGGGAGTTGGGGAATTTGAAACAAAGGTAGAGTTTTGAAAATTGCCATTAATGGGTTTGGAAGGATTGGGCGTTGTGTGGCTAGAATCTTGCTTGCTGAATACCCAGAATCTTTGGTTAAGATTAACGATATTGGGGATTGGGAGATGCTGGCGTATTTGTTCCAGCATGACAGCGTGCATGGGATTTATAGCCAAGATGTGGAATTGGGCAAGTCTAAGCTGGTGGTGGGCGATCACATCTTAGAAATCACCCAAAGCGCAGACCCGCAAGATTTGGATTTAAGCGGAATCGATGTTTTGTTGGAAACTTCAGGGAAATTTTCTAACATACCCGCTTTGGAGGTCTTTAGGGAGCGGGGGGCTAAAAAGATCATTTTGGGCGCGCCTTTTGAAAATGTCGATCCCAACAATCCAGCAACCTTTGTGCTAGGAGTTAACCACCATCTTTATGACAACCAACCCATTATTTCCAACGCTTCTTGCACCACCAACGCCCTAGCCCCTATTTGCATGCTCTTAGATGAGCATTTTGGGATCAAGAGCGCGCTTTTAACCACCATCCATAGCTACACCCAAGGGCAGGCTTTGGTTGATGGGATTGGCTCAACTGATAAACGGCGTTGCCGTGCGGCGCATAATATCATCCCCACCACAACAAGGTCCGCACAAGCCCTGCACCTCGTGCTCCCCCAGCTTAAAGACAAAATGCATGGGCGTAGTGTCCGTGTGCCAACTATGGATGTTTCTATGATTGATTTGAGTGCGCGTTTAGGGCGTTCTATCTCCACTGAAACCTTAATTGGTGTGTTTAGGCAGGCTAGTCAAGAACGCTTGCTTAACATTTTGGAGATGGATAGCCACTACAAGGTGAGTGCGGACATTATAGGCAATTGTGCTAGTTGCGTGGTGATTGAGGACATGGCTTTTAGTTTAGGACAACATGCCAAGATCATGGCATGGTATGACAACGAATGGGCTTATGCCAAACGCCTCGTAGAGATGGCGTTTTATATCCACTAGAGCGTGTTAAAGCTCTCCATGATGGAGGGGTGGGAGTAGATCATGTCCTTAAGGGCACTAAAGCCTAACTTTTGGTTGATCGCTAGGGCAAAGACATTGATGAGTTCATGGGAGAGGGGGCAGTGCAAACTCGCCCCCAAAACCGATTGTTTGGACTCATCGCCCACTAAAACTTGCAATAACCCGGTGGTGTCCTCAATCACCCTAGCCCCGGGGATGGAGGCAGTGGGGATTGTTTTAACCAGCACTTTTTGACCCGATTTTTCAATGTCCTTAGCACGCATGCCCACATGGCTATAGGGGGTTTGGGTGAAAAGCACTTGGGGCAGGGCAGAGCGGTTATGGGTGGTGCGGGATTTGTCCCCATACAAATGGCTAGAAACAATCCTAAAATCATCCAAGCTCACATAGGTGCTAAAGATGTCCCCCCCCTTGACATCACCCAAAGCATAGATGTTTCCGCCCGCATCCGGATTAGCCACTAAAAATTCATTGGTGACCACCTCTTGGTGTTTGCCTAGTTTGAGTCCTGCCTTTTCTACATGCAAATGCTCGGTATTAGGGGCACGCCCGGTGGCGAGCAAAAAGGCATCAGCTTGCAAGGTGTGCTCTTGCTTGCTCTTGCTATCCACATAGTGCAAGTGTTGATCTTGGATACTTTGCACCTGCGCGTTTAAAACAATCTCAATGCCACGCTGGGTTAGGGATTGGTAAATGCTCTCTTGGAAGGGCTTATCTTCTTTGGGCAAAAAGGTATCCCCACGCATTAGGATGGTGATTTTTGTATAGTTCTTGTGGGCATGGTTGCCAAAATCAGCCAACATGCTGGCAAATTCCAACCCAATATGCCCGCCACCCACCACGACCAAATGAGAAGGGAGGGTGCTTAATTGCATTAAAGAAGTGCTGTCATAGACATGCGATGATTGGATGGGGATATTGGGTGTGATGGGGATAGAACCCGTGTTGATGGCAATATGGGCTGCGCTCATCTCTTGGCAACTATCCTTGTGGTAAATCATCAAAGTGTGCTTGTCTTTAAAGCTGGCCGTGCCATCAACAACTTGCACCTTAGCTTGTTGCATGGTTTCATAATTTTTTTGGCGTAAAAACGCCACTAACTTATTTTTTTCCTCAATGCTTTCTTTGTAACCTGTAGGGCCTTTTTTATAGGTCGCCATGTGCAACAAAGCCTTAGAGGGGATACACCCGATGTTAATGCATGTCCCGCCATACATTTCGCTAGATTGTTCGATCAGTGCCACTTTCTTACCCATCTTGGCACTTTGGGCGGCTAAAGTCTTGCCCCCCTTGCCAAATCCGATCACCACTAAATCGTAATCAAATCCCATGTGAAATCCTTTTGGTTTTCTGATAATGTTACCATGCTTATCCTATTCTACAATGACCTTCAGCCACCAAGATAATAATATGAACAACTTTTAAATTGTAATATCAAAAACATGTTTTTCCACGAATTGCTCTAACTCGTGGGTGTTTTCAACCGCGCGCTCTAAATCGCGATCGCTGTAATAATGCCCGTGGTAGCAATGGGCTTTGTCTTTGTGGCAACGCGCATCGGGCTGATCTGGGGATGACTCTTGTTGGGGGTGGTTGTTCTTTTGCTCCTCTTTGTCCCGATGCACGGCTTGATTTTTCTCAAGCGCACGGGTGGCTTGGACCACTTGCAGGCGTTCGACAAATTCCTTTTGGTTGATCTCCTCGATCTTGGGGAGGGCATTTTGATTGACAATGGAGCTATAGGGGGCATTTTGATTGACATAGGTTACATTGCCTACAATGGAAACCGGCATGTTAGCTCCTTTGATTTTCCTAACATATCGGCTTTTTATGGTTTTGCTAATGTTTGACTTTCCGCAAGATAAAATTCAGCAATTCGTAGCTGTCTAGGGCGACCGTGAAATAGACTTGGTAAGAAGAGCTGGTTTGGGTATAGTCGCTCATGGTGTTATAGACAAATTGGGTTTTAATGCTCGCAAAGGAGCTTCTAAACTCATAGTAAATGTCCAAGCGGTTATACAGGGGGGCTTGGAAAAAGGGCACGCCTCTATAAATGGGCGTGGGGCAGTAATCCTTAGAACAGATGAGCTCGACATTTTTGTATTTGTTGTAGTAAAAATCCTCGCCATGTTTGCTGGCAAAAAAGAGATCGCTGATTCCAAAGCCCCTATATTGTAAATGCCCTTCCATAAATAGACCCGTGCTAATCTTAAAGGGCGTGGGCATATTCACATGCCGCAATCTCTCTAAATTCCCCAGCACGCCGATTGAAAAATTGACTTTTTCCATGAAAGGCACTAGATTGAGCAAATCGCTCTTGGCATAGGCTTGGTAATACAGGCGATCTAAGAGATAGATCGAGCCTTTAGGGACACTGGCAGACACATGGGGCCAGTTGAGCAAAAAATTGATCTTCCACATGGAAGTATTGGGCATTCCCCCCCAAAATCAAGTAATTTTTCAACATAGAAAGTTGCGTATAGCCCATAAAACTAAAGCGGTCCATGCCATTGCCCAAGCCATTACGCCCGTATTTGCAAGTGTAACAATTCCCCCCAAACCAATCTAGCATGAACTCCGCTTCCAAATAGGCGGGTTTTTCAGGTTTGTAAATGGGTTTGTATTGCACCAAAAACCCACGCGCATTGGGGTCAATAAACCAGTAATAGGGCGCAAAGACATTCAAGGGGTAGTGCCCGTTTAAATATTTTCTGGGGAAAATGCCCCCATAGAAGTTAAATGAGCGTCCTCTTGCCTGATAATAGATCGTGGGGCCCCATTTGGAGGGGAAATTCATCTGGTAGGTGTGGATGTTTTGGAAAAAGAACGCCCCGATCATCAACTTTTGTTCGACATTTTTAAGATCAAAGGCAAACCCGATCTCAGGGGTTAGACGCGTGTTGAGTGTGGTGTTAGTATTGACCCAATATTTGGTCGAGCCCTCATGGTCCATGATGAAGAGGTTAAAGCCCAAATTGTAACGCATGTGATCTTTAAAACTGATCGCACACAGAGGCATCAAGGCTAAAAATCCGACTAAAACAAGGCGGAGTAAAACAGCGGGCATGCCAATCCTTTAAGCGGGTAAAAAAGCCCATTATACTATAATAGAGGGCTAAGATTACACTTAAAGGATGGTTATGTTCCACGAATATCGCGATGAGATCAAAGAGTTGAGCAATCAAAACCCGCACTTCAGTAAAATTTTTGAGGAGCACAACGCCCTAGATGATGAGATCGCCACTTTAGAGGCGCATAACACCGATGATTTAAAAGTGGTGGCGTTGAAAAAGAAAAAACTCCACCTTAAAGATGAGATTTACCGCATGATCCAAGAGTATAAAGAGGGCACCAAACACAAAAAATAGATCAGAGGCATTTTAAAATCTCATAAGCCTCTGTTACTTCCAAAAAGCGTTGCTTGTAGATGCTTTGGGAATAAATAGAGGAGGGGTTGGAGGTGTCCGGGTGGTAGAGTTTGGCTAGTTCTAAGTAGCGTTGTTTGATCTGCTCTTTGGAGTGCATCACCCCTAAGCCTAGCGTGCGTAATGCCCTTAAAATAATTTCCTCTTGTTTGGTTAGATAGAGTGTTTGGGTGGGGTAAATAAAATGGATATAGGCATGCTTGAAGTGGGGGATTCTAAGGGTCATTAAGATCGAGAGGGCATCGATGTGGGCGTGGGTTTCATGCAAAAATTCTCTCTTATTGCTTTTATCTTTAAAAGGTGTTTCTAATAAGATATAGGGCGCAAAGGTGGCGTGCAAAAACTCACGGGCGATAAAATTGGTGTAATAAAACACCAAACGCGATTGCATATACACCACATTCACCTCGATTCGGTGCACCAAAGCCAAAATCGGTTGGTAACATGCGCTATATGGGTTTTGGCACTCCTTAAACACAATGGGTAAATGGGCGTGATCCAAGATTTTTTGCAAGAGGGCTTTAAAGGTGTCGGGGTGGTGGAAGGGGTGCAGGGCGTATTTGGCGTAAAAAAGGCGGTTGAGTAAATAGGTTTTTTTGAGACTCTCTGTCTCTAAAAGGATGAGGGTGTGCTTGAATTTGACATGTTCGGCAAAGTGCTTTTTGACATAGTGGCTGGTTTTTTTATAGAGCAAGGGGTCTAGGCACACCTCGATAAACTGGTTGTTTTTCTTGCTTAAAGCGGATGTGTGGTGGGGGCTTAGGGCTTTGGGGACGATCTTGGTTTTGATTTGCATGGTGCATTATCGCATGTTTTTTAGGGGGTTTTGCTCTAGCTTCATGCCAAAGGTGCCCCTTTTAATCTCATAGCGGATCACAAACACCGCCACAATCAAGGCTAAGAATTGGGAAAGCGGGTAGGTGATCCAAATGCCTTGGATGCCAAAAAAAATGGCTCAAAATTGGGAGTAAGATCGCGATAAAAACGATGGTTTCACAAAGGGTGATGAGAAAAGAACTCGCCGTGCGTTGGATGGATTGGAAAAAGATCGCACAAAAGAGATTGAGCCCTAAGAGAATATGCCCGCTGTAATAGACATTCATGGCGTGCTTGGTGTCTTGTAAAAAGTTGGGATCGCTGGCTAGTTTTTCTGAATCCATGTAGAGCTTGATTAAATGGGTATCCAAAAAATAAAAGAGCACATAAAGGGCACTCCCCACACACAAAGAAGCCTTGAGTCCAAAGAGAAACACCGCCTTGACCCGATCAATGTAGCCCGCACCATAGCTAAAACTCGCAATGGGTTGAATCCCCTGCCCGATGGCGAGCAGGGTCGTCCAAAAAACAATCCCATTATACATGATAATTGCATAGATCGAAACATCGCGTTCGTTGGTGGTGCTCATGATCGTGTGGTTGAATAAGAGCATGACAATGGCGGCACTGAGCTCGGAGACACTTTGGGGCAGACCACTTTTGGCCGATGAGATGATGCTTGCCAAATTGAAACGGCGCACAAAGTAAAGTTGCCCTTTTTTCAACAAAAAAATGGGAGAGCAACACCAAAAACCCCACCGCATGCCCTAAAACCGTGGCGATCGCACTCCCATGAATCCCCACCTCAAAGACATAGAGCAAGAGGTAATTAAACAAGACATTGGTTAAAGAGCCAATCAGCATGGCAATCATCGCTAGCATGGGGCGTTTGTCATTGACCACAAACACATCGGCTAAGGGGTGCAAAACCATAAAAATCGCCCCCATCAAGATCACTTTGATATAAATAGATGCCATGGGCAAAAGCAACTCGCTACTACCCAATAAACGCGCAATCTCATCGCTAAAGGGCACTAAAACCCAGCCAATCACACCCATGCTGAGTGCCACAAAATAAAAGACGGAGCTAAAAACAAGGCGTGCACGGCGGGCTTGGTTTTTACCCAAAAAATAAGAAGCAATGGAGGCTGCCCCTAGCCCAAAGAGCAATTCATAGGCAATGAGGGTCGGGAAGATAGGCCAGCACACCCCCACAGCCGCTAGGGCATCCTTGCCTAACTTGTTCCCCACAAACATGCCATCAATCATGGAATAAGTGGAAAGCGAGATCATGGAAAAGGCAAGAGGGATAAAATAATAAAAAAAAGAGGCGGGCGATGCTATCTTTTCTTAAATCAACAGCCACAGCACCCCCCCTTGCGTGCTATCGTTTAGAGAATTGTGGGCTGCGTCTAGCCTTATGTTTGCCATATTTTTTACGCTCAACCACTCTAGAATCGCGTGTTAGCAAGCCTTTGGGCTTCAAGATTGCCCTAAAAGCACTATCATAGAGGTTTAAAGCCTTAGAAATGCCATGCCTTAAAGCCTCTGCTTGGGCACTATACCCGCCCCCAAAAACAACGGCTTTGATATTGACTAGCCCCTCTTGTTTGGTTAGAACTAAGGGTTGCATCACTTTCATTTTGATGGATTCATGCCCGCCTAGCCACGCATTCAAATCCATGCCATTGATGTTGAGCTCCCCGCCCCCATGGGAGAGCCAAACTTTGGCGATCGCGGTTTTTCTTTTCCCTGTGGCGTAAAATTTTGTCATCTAGTTATCCTTCTTGCTCACCTGAGCGGTGTGTGGGTGTTTGTCATCTTTATAGACCTTGAGTTTTTTGATCATCGCGCGCCCCAACTTGGTTTTAGGCAACATGCCCCGCACGGCTAAGAAAAAGAGTTTTTCTGGAGTTTTCTCCAACATCTCTTTTAGAGTCTTGCTCTTGGTGCTCCCAAAGTAGCCCGAGTGGGTAAAGTATTCCTTGTCCTCTAGCTTCATGCCTGAAAACTTCACCTTACCCGCATTGATCACCACCACAAAATCCCCACAATCCACATGCGGGGTGTAGTAAGGGCGGTGTTTGCCCCGTAACAGAGTCGCCGCTTGGGTGATGAGCCGCCCAAAGACCTGATCTTTGGCATCTAAGACCACCCATGCGCGCTTCACTTCCTCTGCCCTGATTGATTGTGTCAAGTTCATCTTACTTCCCTTGTATAATATCAAAAACGCCCATTCTAGTGTTTCAAAACTAATAAATGGCTGAAATTAAGAAGTTTTAAAGCTTGCAGATAGGCGCGCGTTTATTGGCAAAGATACGCATCTGGTAAGACAAAGCCCGTTGGCTTTCCGCATCCAAGCTATAACGCTTGTCATAGGCGTTTTGGACCGCAACTTTTAAAATGTCGCGCTGATCTTGATAAATATCCTCCTCCCAAATGTCTAGCACAATGCCATAAAGCTGGATATTTTGCACCAAGAGTTCAAAGACCCGCATGCGATCTTTGAGGTATAAATGCTCATCAGCATCATAATCAGCGATATTAACCAAAATACGCTCAAAGACCATGCTAGCCAATCTAGGGTTAAGTGCCTTGTCTAAATGGCATTTAACCTTCTCTAATTGCTTATCCAAATCACAACGATCGGAAAACACCAAAACTGAGAGGATCAAAATATGCACATGGAGGTGTTTGCCTAGCGATCGGGTTTGCCACTTGATGATCCACTTTTTCAATTTAGGAATATTATTGGTATTGCTACAGGGCATGTTTCTCCTTGATGAAGGCGCATTGTAGCGCAAAAACCCCAACAAGTTTCTAGGTTTATGGAATAACCTTTGCTTCTTTGAGGGTATCTTTGCCATAAGGAACTGCATGCGCTATGAATTGAAAGCCCCTATTTTAGGATTTGAGCGGATTTTAGAAGTAGAACTCACCCACATTGATGATCTCTTTAGTCGGATCACTAGCCTAGATGGGAGCATCAGCATGATCTTGGCTAACCCCTATAAGTTGCGGGATTATCATTTTAGTATTCCCAAATACATCGAATTGTTGCTAGAATTGGACTATGATTCACAAGTAGAGGTTTTTTGCGTGGTGGTGATCCAAAAGAAACTAGAAGAATCCATGGTGAATTTTCTAGCTCCTTTGATCTTCAACCCCAAAAATGGTTATGCCGCACAAGTAGCCCTCTCCATTATGGATTACCCCGATTTTGGCTTTAGAGACATGCTCAAATCCTTTGTCGCCATGCCCGCACCGGCTAATTCGCAAGTTGCCCTTTAGACCATGTTGGCAATCACCGGAGGCGGAACGGGCGGGCATTTGTGTATCGCCCGTTCTCTAGCCCAAGAACTTAAAAAGCAGGGGGCAAGAACTCATCTTTATTGGGAGCACCTCCGGACAGGACAAGGCATGGTTTGAGCATAGCGATCTATTTAAAGAATGCTATTTTTTAAACACGGAAGGCGTGGTCAATAAGGGGTTTTTTAGAAAATTTGGTGCGCTTTTCAAACAAATGAAGAGCACCAAAGAAGCGATGAAAATCATCGAGGAACACCAAATTAAGGGAATGATCAGTGTCGGGGGGTTTAGTGCGGGTCCGGGGAGCTTTGCGAGCATGATTACCCGCACACCCCTTTTTATCCACGAACAAAATGCCGTGCAAGGGTCGCTCAATAAAATAGTGGCTCCCTATGCCAAGAGCGTTTTTGGGAGCTTTAAGGGCGAGGATCGTAAAAGAAAAAATTATATCCAAACCCCCTACCCCGTCCAACAGGTTTTTTTTTGATCGTGCCCGTGTGCGTAACAAGGTCGAAACCATCTTATTTTTAGGGGGCTCTCAGGGAGCTAAAGCCATTAATGAGTTTGCGCTTTTATGTGCGCGCAAGCTACTTAAGAATGGCATGCGGATCATCCACCAATGTGGGGTTTTAGATTACGAGCGCGTAGCTGCTCTTTACAAAGGTTTGGGTATCCTAGATGAGGTGGATATCTTTGATTTTGATTTACACCTAGTGGAGAAAATGAAACAAGCTGATATTTGTGTGAGTCGTGCGGGGGCGAGCAGTGTTTGGGAATTGTGTGCCAACAACCTACCCACCATGTTTGTCCCCTACCCCTATGCTGCCAATAACCACCAGTATTTCAATGCCCTAGAGTTCGAACAAGAGGGCTTGGCTAAGATCATTCTCCAGCATGATTTGCACCCCCAACATCTCTTTGATTTCATCCAATGGTTAGAAACGCCCAAAAAAGAGGGTCTTTATATCTCTAAGGTAAGTTTGGGACTTCAAGCCAAAATTTCTAATGACGGGGCACGCTTGATTGTGGATCGAATCTTAGAACAACTGGGTTAAGCGTAAAAATCCACGCTAGGGGTTTTGATCTTGGAGCGTGCGATTAAAAATGTCGGTGATGTCCTCATCAAAAAACTCCAACAAACTGAAAAGCCCCAAAAACGCCCCATAGAGCAAGAGGGCATAGATCAAACCCAGCCATGGGAACAAGATAAAGGGGATAAAGATCGCCAAAATCCACGATTTGGCATTTAACCATAAAAATTTTTCTTTGGTCGAGATTTCTTTGAGATTGGGCACGGAAATCACCAGCACAGGATAGCCTGCCCCCATCAAAATAGCCCCATAAACCAAGAAGCCAAAGCCGGAGCCTTGAAAAAAAGCACAATCCCCAACACCACGCCCAAGATCGTGAAAAAAAATCTCCCGCCAGCGATCCAAATTACGCCACACATAAAAGGCAATGCCAATAAAAATCAACATCAAAATGCCCTTAGCCGTGTTGCTTTTTAGTTGCGTTTCAATGGCGTTAAAAAAATTATCCGCCCCTTGAGCTAGCAACCACGAACAACTGAGCACCCAAAAGCCCCAAAAACGCACACTAACCACCTATCTTAAATTCCCCCATTTTAACCCCATTTGACTAAATTCCCCCTAAACAACCACGACTGCGATCGCTTGGGTGTGCATGGCTAACGATGGCACCCTAAAACTTCTTCTTATTGACATCATCTAGAATTTCTTTGGCGATATCATTGACCTTTTGGGTGATCTGGTCGGTGTCTTGGGCGATTTGGGCGTTTTTTTGCACCACAACTTCTAATTGTTCGACCGTCTCATTGACCGCTTCAATCCCGCTAGCTTGTTCTTGGATATTAGACACAATCTCGTTCATGCTTTGGACCAATGAGTTTGTATTGGCCTCGATCTCACCTAGAGATTTACCCGTTCTCTCGGCTAATTTTCTGACTTCATCGGCCACCACCGCAAAGCCTCTGCCATGCTCGCCCGCTCTAGCAGCCTCAATAGCCGCATTCAAAGCTAAAAGGTTGGTTTGATTAGCGATGTCTTGGATGATGACAATGATATTTTTGATCTCTTGGACTTGCTTGGTGATTTCTGTGGTGCGCGCACTGGTGTTTTGCATAGAGGCAGTGATTTGGGCAATTTGCTGGGCAGTCCCCTCTAGGGAGTTAGATTGCTCCACGCTGCTTTGGGAGAGGGTT
>CAGP01000063.1 GCA_000263275.1 Helicobacter bizzozeronii CCUG 35545
TAAAAATAGCAGGTCAAAGATCGCCTCTGTGGTCTCAAAAATCCTCCCCAACAACTCCCCGTAGATGTGATGATGGGCAAGCGATCTTATCGCTTATACCAAATCGCCCCCTATTTTTACTTGGATCACACCCCTCTTGCTGGTTGTGATTATATCCGTCCCCAAGGTCTTGGATATTGGGCTCTATGCCATAGCGCAGGGGCGCAAACTAAATTCACCCACAAGGGGTATCTTTTGACCCTAGAGAGTTATTGGCAAAATAAACCCACCTCTAAACCTTTTGTGAAGGCTTACAAAGGTTTTATCACTCTAAAAGAGATCGATGGGGCTTTGTATTTATACCAGTATAGCCAGCAAGTTTTCCAAGTGGAGACTAAGAGCGCTTTTAAAGAACTTCTAGGCACAGATATTTTTTACAGACAACCCAGAGACGATCCCAATGCTAAAAATTTGCTCCCATTGGATAAACTAGACATCCCCAAACTCTCCAAGCTCGAAACCGAGTGCCGTTTCCGTGGGCTGTGTGCGCGCAGATGAAAAAGATATTAGGGCTTTTGATCGGGGTGGCGATTTTGGGTGCTAGTAATCTATTTGCCACAACGCAAGAACAAGCCTTAGGGGCGATCAAACAATGGTTAGCAGATTTTATGCAAGCTGGGCAGTACCAGCGTTTCTTTTTATACCCCCCCACAAGCGATTTGCCCTCTAGCCTAGATGATTACCCAAGATATAGCACCCCATGCCCAAAGGATCAACCCCATTGCTCTAAGATCAACACCTTTCTTTTGAGTGCCTATGGCGAGTTTTACAAAGATTATCAGGTGCAAGCTAAGGGTATGTGTTTGGGCATCATCAAGCCAAGTGGCGCGCTTGAAAAGGGTTTTTGTTTGAAAGATTTCACAGAACCTAGCTTTGAGGATACCCCCAAACAAGACATTAGGCTCATCAAACTAGCCATGTTGCGCTTTATCCCGCCCACGCTCACTTCTCAAGCCCAACATAAGCCCGTTGTGCTCGAATTTAGGATCGCTAGCAAAGAGGGGTTTTTATTTATACCGCTTCAGAGAATTTAAAGGTTGGTGGCACTCTGATTATGATGATTTTTACGATCAATTAAGAGATGATCCCAACGACCCCTACAAATACCCCCTAGAGGCTGTTACAAACCAACTCTTGGAACATTTTAAAACCATGCCCCGTATTTTTGCCTTTAAAGGGGAATCCCTGCAAAACTCCATAGACTATCTTGTCATGCAAGATACACTCTATACCCTTGTGCGTAGCACCCCCAAGCCCCATTCCAAACTTGGCGATTTGGTGTGCTTGAGCATTTTGCACCAGCAACAAATTATCGGGCGCAGTCTGTGTTTAGAGGATTACCAGCAAGGCGGATTTGCCCATCAGGGGGATTTGCTTAATCTGGAGTTTAGCCGTGAATATTCTAATATCTTGCAAAAACTCACCATCACCCTTAAATTACAAAATGCTCAATTTTACTTAGACCAACTAAGCGGGCAAACGCTGCGCACAGACCCCCAAACCGGGGTTTCTGAACTCCTGCAATCCCCTCTTTTTTATGACCAAAACCAAGAAGATTTTAAGCACAAAGCCCCCATAAGTTTCCAAAAATTCACCCAAATGTGGCAAGAAAATCAGCCAAGATGATGTAAAATCAAAATGAGTATTTTTATTAAGGAAAGAGGATGAAAAAATTAGCTTTTGTGTTGGCTTTTTGGGGGTTTTTAGGCTTAGATGCCAAGCCCTATTACACCACTTACAGCCAAGATATTGAGATAGAGGGGCAAAGATACACTTTAGTTAGCCAAACTAGCCGTGATACACCTCAGGGCA
>CAGP01000064.1 GCA_000263275.1 Helicobacter bizzozeronii CCUG 35545
TACTTTGTATTCTTTGATTATAACCACAACCGCTTTGGTTCGCTAAAAGCCAATAACACCTTTAATTTTGGTGCTTATGCCATGAGCGAAAAAGATAGCTACGCCGGGCAATATTTCTCCAATCTCTACACCTATGGGGCGGGGATGGACATGATTTATAATTTTGTGAGCACTAAGGATTTTATCTTTGGTTTTGCGGTGGGTTTCCAGCTGGCTGGGGATAGCTGGGCTACCTCCATTGAAAAACAGCTACAAAGCTATGCAAAAAACAACAAACATTCTAGCTACAGCCCGGCTAATTTCCAATTTTTGGTGAATTTTGCCTTGCGCGCCCAAATATCTAAGAAAAATGGCATTGAATTAGGCATTAAGATTCCCACCATCACACACCGCTACTTTAGTTTAACTAATTCCCAAGGACAAACCCTACAAGCCAATATACGCCGTGTCTATGCTTTCCAGATCAGCTATATCCGCGATTTTTAATCTTTCTTGATCTTGATCTTGCATGCAGTTGGATGCGCCTTTTTTTAAAAATTTTGCTCAAATTTTGCCTAAGCATGTTATATTAAACTACAAATTAACCGATATTTTAAATTAAAACAAAGGGTTTCCATGCATGCTTTTTTCCGGTATTCTTTGGCGCTGTTGTCCTTAAGCACATTGGGTGCAGCACCTAATGGGATTTTTATCGAGGGTGGTTACCAACAAGGTAAGGCGCAAGTCCGTATGCAAAAGGAGGGGAATGCAGTAACCACCACCACTCCTTTACGGGGTTTTGGGCTCCAAATAGGTTACCAAGCTTACCCGATCAAATACATTGGTTTTAAAGTCTATGGCTTTTTTGACTACGCCCATACAGATGGGATTGAGTTTGCCAACCCCAATGCCAATAATGTTTCTACTCCGGTGAGTTGTAGCGGTTTGCCCGTGGGGGTCCCCGGTGTGCAAGTGCCCCCCGGACTTGTGCCCCCGGGTGTGGGGAAAGTGCCTAATTTACCCGTGCCACCAGTACCACCGGGTGGGGGGGGCTTGCCGGGTGGGTTTAACCCACAATGTAAAGTCAATGTCATGGGGATTTTGCAACAAATTGTTGGGAGTAAAAAAACCCGTCCAGCCCAATATGCTCACCTATGGTGGGGGGGGCGATATTGTGATTAATATTATCAATAGCCAAATCATCGCTTTGGGGGTTTTAGGAGGGGTTCAGTTGGCGGGCAATAGCTGGATTTTAGCCACACCCGATTTTAAAGATGTCGCCTTGACCTACATGGGCTTGGATAAGCAAGCGACCGCATTCCAGCTCTTGTTGAATGTGGGGGGGCGTTTGCGTATCCTCAAGCATAGCAGCATAGAAGCGGGGATCAAATTCCCCATGCTCAAAAACAACCCGTTTTTGCAGAGTAAAAATGATGGCACGCTCTACATCCGCCGGATGTATTCGTGGTATATCAACTACGCCTTTACTTTCTAGGGTTTGCGTGCATAGGCGGGCTGAATCAGCGATAGCGTGGTGTCTTTGAACTTCACGCTGATTAAGAACTGGTAACGCCCTTCAGGGACACTAAAGACAGGCAAGTGGCAGGTGAGCTCTTGATTAGTTTGCTTGCAGTTTAGCTGGAGTGCTTTTGGGGGGGTCTTGGGTCTTAGCAAAGTAACAGAAAATTCCGGAAACACCATGTCTTTTTGGCGTTTTTGCACCCATAGATCGATGCGGTTATCTTCCAAAGTCAGCCAAAGCAAGGGGGTGTTTTGGTTCAGGTAATAAGGAAATGTCGGGATGAGCTGTTGATCGGCATTGCCAATTTTGACACCATAATCTTGCAAGAATGCATGGTAACTTTGGAGCATGGTATTGATGTGGCTATCGGTGTAAGTGTGCTGGTGTAGATAAGTGGTGTCGCTTTGGGGGGTGTATTTGATCGCCACCACCACCAATGCCACTACCAAACTCAATCCAATTAATAAAACAGACAAAATGCCTAGGGGCCAATAATTCTTTTCTTTTTTTGTTTCTTGTTTTCATTGAGATTTCTTACTTCCAAAAAAATAAGCATAAAAAAAAGAGGGCTAAAAGAGAGCAGAGTAAAATATAAAGTGTGGTTTTCATAAAACTATTGGGGCTATCCTCTTTGATATTACTCTCGAGATTCACATGGCGGGCTTTGCTCAGTGCCTCTGCCATGTAGGTGTAGCCATTCAGTAGGGCAAAGGAAAAGCGGGCGTTGTTTTGTGCCTCGTTTTCTCCCCACTTTTTAGGTAAAAAAGGCGCCATGTGTTCGAAAAAAATCTTATCTTTATCTAAAAGATCGGTCGGGTTAGCCACAATCTCGATCTTTTGGGCTTTATAATAAGCAAAGAGAGCAACAAAGGGGGCATGCAAAGTTTTTAGCTTGTTTTCTTGGTAGATTTGGCGTTGCTCCTTAGTTGCTAAATCTTTAGAGCCTCCCATGAATACAACCAAAGAGATTTTAGCTTTTGCCAATAATTCGCTGGAGACTTGCTCCACCAGTGCCACGCTCTTAGGCACAAGATGCCCCTCCCCATTATCTTGGACAAACAGACCTTGCCCGGCACACAAAACCCATGGTAACCATAAAAGCCACCACAAATAATCAAACCGCAAATAAGAATTGGGGCTTAATAAAATAACAAAACGATGGTTATGAAGAACAACACAAACAAAAAAAAGCCCCAGCAATTTTTCCATTCCGGTAAACATGACTACTCCTTGTATTGGTAGAATTGTTTGTTTTTCTCAAACATTTGGATATTTTTCGTGTCTAGTTGGTAATAGTGGGTCGCCTCTCTTTGCTGGATTTTGACGGCTTGAAAACCAAACAAGGCAACCACCACTAACAAGGCAACCACCACAAGTAGATAACCCAAAACCCCGTTGAGACCAAATAAGCCATTCATTCCTCTTCTCCTTGCAAAGACTGGATATAACTCATCAATGCCCGCACCTGAATGTCATTAAAATGCCGATAAGCAAAGCTAGGCATCTCCCCAATATGCCCCTTTTTGCCCTTTTCTAGGATTTCTTTTAAAAATTCCTGTGTGCCATAGTGAGTCAAATCAGCTGCCATGCCTGCTTGACCCTTCCCATCAGCTCCATGGCAACTCGCACACATATTTTGGAAAATGCCCTCGCCTTTTTTGACTAGCTGGGGATTTTTCGTGCGTTTCAACGCAGAGATTTCTGCCATCACATAGCTGGCTACCGCTTTGGCATCTTCTGCGCTCATCTCAATGGGGGGCATTTCCACCGCTTGATAGCCCAAGCCCACAGAGCCCTGCTTGATGATCTCTTCAATCCCCTCTTCTTTGCCCCAACTCACTAGGTTTCTAGCCGTATTGTCTAGTCCAGTCGCCTCCAGCCCATGGCATTGCGAGCATTGCACCAAAAAGATACCCTGCCCCATCTGCTCCAAATCCTTTTGGCTCAAGTTTTTCCACTTATTTTCAAAGTTATGGTTGTATTGGGCGACCTCTTTATTGTATTCCCCAATTTGGGAGTAATTAAACACGGGATAGCCCAAGAAAATATACCACAACCCCCAAACGATGATGGCTAAAAAGCTCACCAACCAGCCCGAGGGGATATTGTTGAGGAACTCGGCAATCCCATCGTATTGGTGCCCGTTATTATACAGATTGCCACTGCTGGTTCTTTCACGCATCGCCTTAAACAAGGAGGAAGTCATACTCAAAGTGAGCACCAAAATCACAAGGGCAGCCCCTAAGGCGAACAAATTAATATGATCCTTGAGAATATCCATGTTAGCCTCTCTTAGACTGGGATAGGGGAGAGCGGGGCTCAATCACAGCGTCATTAAGCTCATCTTGCAAGGCAAGTTGGCTATAACGCTCATAATTTGTGATGCCCTTTTTTGTCCTTGACATACATGCTGACAATGTAAGCATACAAGAAAATGGTAAAGAGAATGGTAAAAAACACATAGGCAAAACCTCTAAGCGTGTCTAAATCCATTATTTGCCTCCTTGTTGCGGTGCTAGGGCTAAGTTAGGTTTGCTGGGGTTAAAACTGGTGGCTTGTGGTTTTAAAACGCGCGCTTGACCCAAGCTATTGAGATAGGCAATCAAGGCGACAATCTCTTTCACCTTGCCCTGTTTGAGTGCTTCTTTAATTTGGGGGTTTTGCATGTCATTCACAATCGCTTGTGCTTGCTCTAAAAAGAGTTTTTTAGCCTCTTTGATGTCGCCTAGTTTAACGCCATTGGGCGTATCATAGGGCACGCCAAAGACCTTTTTTTGTGTGTAGGCTTCGGCAAATGCCGTCTCAAAGTCGCTATCTTTGCTAAAGAGGTGTTTATAGGCGGGCATGATGCTTCCGGGCACCACGCTTAGTGGGTCTAGCATGTGTTTTTCATGCCAAGCAGTGGTGCGCACATCGCCCACGCGGTGTAGGTCTGGTCCAATGCGTCTAGACCCCCACAAAAAAGGGCGATCGTAGGCGTATTCCCCACTCAAGCTATAAGCCCCATAGCGTTGCACTTCGGCTTGGAAGGGGCGAATCAGCTGGGAGTGGCAGTTATAGCACCCCTCCTTAATATAAACTTGCCTACCCGCCGTTTCTAAGACTGTATAAGGGCGTAAGCCCTCGATGGGGCGTGCAGATTTAAAGAAGTTGGGCAGAATTTCAACGATCCCAGCCACCGCAAAGGCGACCACAAAAGCCAAAGTGAAAAAGAACGGGTTTTTTTCTAGGAAGCCAAACATCAATCCTCCTTATTTGGTGCCCATAGGCGTAGCATAAGCGGGTTCTTTTTCAAGCACTCGCCCTTTTTTGGATTGTCATGATCACATTGTAAAGGAAGATGAAGAATCCAATGAGATACAAGCTACCCCCAATGCCACGGATAATGTAGAAAGGGAATAAGGCACGCACGGTATCTACAAATTGATAGACCAAGTTGCCGTATTGATCGGTATCACGCCACATCATGCCTTGCGTGATCCCAGAAATCCACATCGAAGAGAAATAGAGCACGATTCCTAAGGTCATCAACCAAAACTGAATATCCATCAATTTAGCCGAGTAGAGTTCTCTTTTAAACACGCGAGGGACCATGTGATAGACCGCTGCAATGAGGGTAAAGCCCACCCAACCGAGCACGCCATCATGCACATGCCCGATGATCCAATCGGTGAAGTGGGCTAAAGCATTGACCGAGCGGATCGCTTGAATCGAGCCCTCTAGTGTAGAGAGCATATAAAAAGTGCTGGCCAAGACTAAAGAATTTGATCAAGGGGGATTCTTTGAGCTGGTGCCATTGCCCACGCAAGGTTAAAAGCATGTTGATTGCCGTTCCCCATGAGGGCAAGATGAGGATGACCGAGAACACAGAGGAGAGAGTCTGCACCCAATCAGGCACGGTAGAATAAATCAAGTGGTGTCCGCCCGCCCAAATATAGACAAACATCAAGCTCCAAAAAGAAAATAAGGTCAGCTTATAGGAGAAAATGGGCTGCCCGCTCTCTTTGGGTAAGAAGTAGTAAATCGTGCCAATCACCCCGCTAGTGAAAACAAACGCCACAGCATTATGCCCCCACCACCATTGCACTAAAGCATCGTTACTGCCCGCATAAAGTGAGATCGAATGCATAATACTGCCCGTGTGGGCGACTAGGTAGGTCGGGATTGAGAGGTTATTGAAGATATAGAGCACAGCGATCCCCACATAGGTGGCGATGTAATACCACAGCGAAACATAAATGGTGTTCTCACGGCGCACCCCCATGCTCCCAAACATGCTAACCCCCCAAAGCACCCACACAATCACCACCAAAATGTCAATGGGCCATGAGAGTTCGGCGTATTCTTTACTTTGGGTTTCCCCAGCTAGAAGGCTAAAAACCCCCCATAGCAGAGCGACAATCCAAATCCAAAAATGCAGATAGCCCACCGCCTTTAAAAATGGATAGTCGTTATAGGTAATTTTTAAGACTCTTTGTCCAATATAATACCAACTCGCCCAAATCCCCCCCAAAGTGAAACCATAGATCACACCATTGGTGTGCACGGGACGCAAACGCCCAAAATAACTATATTCACCCAAGATATGATTTAGCCCGGGAAACGCCAGTTGGAAAGCCAAAATCACCCCGATTAACATGCCAATCGCGCCAAAAACGATCATGGCAATGATAAATAGTCTAGCAATAGAGTAGTCGTATTGTGCGACCTCCTTACTAGAGACGCTCACAGAACTTGCATAGCTCTGTTGCATGCCCATTTCCATAACACTCTCCTTAAATGGTCTAAAAGATGAATTTAAAGTATAGCATAAATTGGATAAATGGCACTGCAAATATTCTTTAAAATAACACGCTGACCTCTGCTACCACTTTGTGATCGGCGCGCAGGTCTAAATAATTAAAATGAGTCCCGCTCTGTTGTGCCCCACTCAAGAGATCGCCCACATTGCGGTATTTGAGATCCAAGTTGGCAATCTCAAACCCATCTAGGGTTTGGCTAAAATCCTCTAGGCGGGGGCTGTGGGTCTTGTGGGTGAAGAGATAGCAATAGCCCTTGCCCCCCAAGCGCGCCACACGCCCCCTTAACTGGTGTAAGGTCGCTAAACCCAGCCTCTCAGCCCCCACAATGATGATTGTTGAGAGTTTGGGCAGGCTGATCCCCACTTCAATTAAGGTTGTGGCAAGCAAAATATCGCCTTGTTTAGCAAAATTCTCCACCACCTCTTCTTTATTCTTGTCCTTCCCACTGGTGATGAAGACTCTTTTAAAATGTTTTTGCCAAAAGGGCGCGCCCTGACTTAAGGACAGATAATCTTGTTTTTGACTTTCTTCCACCAAAGGGTAGATGATAGCGACTTGCTTGTCTTGTGCGATCTGGGTTTCAATGTGTGCCATCAGGTCGGGGAAATGATCCCTATGGATGATGCGGGTTGCAATATCCTTGTGGTAGGGTTTATCTTTAATGATGCTGGTAGCGATGAATTTAGCCCCCATCAAGGCTAGGGTTCTAGGAATTGGAGTTGCTGAAAATTGCAAATAATGGGGTCTGGCACTGGGGATAGCCACTTGGGATATGCCCGCCTCTTGGTCAAAATCCTCTAGGTCTTCTACGGGCAGATTGGGCGGGCTAGAGCTTGAGAGCACTTCTAGGGCATGGCGTTGCTTGGTGCCAAAGCGGTGTTGTTCGTCGCTAAGAACTAGGGCGACCTTAGAGGTGTCAAAGGGCGTGTATAAAAGTGCGGTTGTGCCGATGATAAAATCGGCTTTATCAAGGGCTTCTAGGCTTTTTTTAGATGAGCCCCCCAAAAACAAACAAGATTTAATGCTGGGGGGCAAGAATTTAAGCGCCTCTTGGTGGATTTGCTTGGCTAAAATCGTGGTTGGTGCCATCAACACGCTTTTATAGGGGGAGGCAAGAGCCACGCTGGCTAAAATAATGATGGTCTTGCCACAGCCCACATCGCCCATCACAAGCCGTTTAGCCGCTTTATCTGCTTGCATGTCTTGCTGGATACTCCCAATGGTGTGTATCTGATCGGGTGTGAGCTTAAAAGGCAGATTTTGCAAAAAGGCTTGGAGGGCTTGGATGTTGGCATGCCCTTTAAATTTGCTGGGAAAATGCACCTTTTTAGTGCTCAAAGCGAGCATGTGCGCCATCGCCTCAATGAATTTGAGGGCTCTTAGGTATTTGCCAAATAAGCCTTTGTGGGTTTCAAAAGCACGCACAAACTCAAGGGTGGGGTAAAAGAGGGTTTGCAAACTTTCCACCACCTCTAAGGGCACGCCCAAATCTTTAAGTTTCTCTAAACGCTTGGTATTGACAAGACTCAAGCAATAATCTTTGTAATTTGGATAGCCCTGTTGTTTGTAGGCATTTGTGGGTGGGCGTTTGAAGTGTAGTTCAATGCGGTTGGGTTGGTCGATGACTTGGGGGTTGATCATTTGGAGGGTGTGGGTGTAGGGGTTGTGCTCCAACTTGCCATAGACATAAAAACGCTTGGGGGCAAATAATTTGAGGTGGTAGGGGGTGTGGTGGAAAACCACCAAATCTAGGGGTTGTTGGAATAAAAGGGCTTGGGTCTTAACCTGCAAGGTGTTTTTAACCACCACTCCCAAACGCTCCACTTCTACACAGCCCTTATTGCCCAGTTCTAAGTCTTTGAGTAGATAGTAACTCGCATAACTTTTAGGTGGGTTTAAGAGCAACCTTAAAAAGTCTGGGAGCAAAACACCCTCCAAATCCAAATCACAACTTATTTTCATCCCACAGCCTATAAGGATATTTATTATAAACATGCTAAACTGCAACAATTATACTCAAAAAGGACAGATGATGGATACAGGTAGATTTCTTAGGGGGCTTAGGGTCTTGCTTTTGTCTGTGGTGGGCGTTTTGGTCCTACATGGTTGCAAAGACACTTCCAAATCCTCCAGCCAACAACCCACGCAAGCCAAAGGTGCTAACCAGCAAGTCAGCAAGCAAACCCCCCAACAACAGCAAGCCGCCCAAGATGCCGCATTGGAAAAAAGCTTGGAACATAAAATTGATGATGAAAAAACCACGCAGAAAGTGGATAATATCATCAATGAAGAAAATGCGATCCAGGATGCGACACAGGGCACAGGTCCTATCTACACGCCACAAGGGGGCAATATCTTGCAAAATTGGACCAACCACCAAGATAACTTAGCCTCACCCCTCAATGGCAACTATTAAGGCGTGGCATCCAAGTTAAGGCACTTGTTTTCACCCTAGGGCTTTTAGGGGGTTTTCTCCCCTCTGCTCTTTTTGCGGCTAAAAGCCGGACTTTTTTTGCTTAGCCAATACCAGCTAGGGGAGATGCAGTTTTATACCGGTGAGGGGAAGAATCGTGTCAAAAATGTACGCACCATTGAGGGGGCGGGTATCTTATTTGGCTATGAGTATAACCCCTTAGATCGCTGGCTTTACACCCGTTACTACGGCTTTTTGGACTATGGTTTTGTGATTTTGGATAAGAGCAGCAATATTGAAACCAATATGTTCACCTATGGGGCGGGTGCGGACATTGTGATCGAATACAATAAAAACCCGCTGAATGTGTGGGGACTCTTCTATGGCATGATGGTGGCTGCCAATACATGGACCACTTCTGAGTTTTCCAAAAACTTTTTCATTGAAAATTACCGCTCTTTTACCAGCTTTTCTTTTAAAGGCACTTACTTTAGGCTCTTTGGACAAATTGGTGTGCGTTTCCAAACCGTGATCCTCTACCATGACATCTCAATAGAAGTGGGCTTTAAATTCCCCTTTGATACAGAGATTGGCTCGCGTTTTGTGCGTAATTATAGTCTTTTTGTCTCCCACACTTGGTATTTTTAAAAGTGGCTCTAAAGCCCCCTCTAGGCTTTTTTTGCTATAATGTGCCTATGCGGTCATTTTCCCTTCTTTTTTGTGTTTTGCTCTGCTCTGTGAAAGCCACTACCCTAACACCCTACCACAAACAATACATTGAGCTGGTAACCGAAAACGATGGCTATATCAACCCCTACATCGATCGCTACTACACGGCAGGCACACGTATTGGCTGGGTGAGCAAGGAATATAATTTCCAAAAAAAATCGCCCATGTCCTGGGCGCGCTTTGTGAGCTTGCAGGGTAAAAAAAGAGCGCATGACTCGCTTTAATATCTATTTGACCCAAGACATGTATACCCCCACGCTAGCCCACCGCCTCCTAACAGAGATTGTCAAGGGCGATCATCTCTATGGGGGTTGGTTGCGCCTCAATTTTGGGATTTTCCAAAGAAGCGCGCATGCTTTAGAGCATTTTTCAATCTCTGTGGGCATGGTCGGTCCGGCTTCTCTGGCCGAGCAGACTCAAAATTTGATCCACACATGGGCACACGATCCGAAGTTTTTTGGGTTGGCACAACCAGATCAAAAATGAATTTATTTTCCAAATTAACTACACTTGGATACAAAAGCTGGACTTTTACAAAAGCCGCTTTTTTTAGTATCGATATGCTCCCCGGAGCGGGTTTGCAACTGGGTAATGCCTTGACCAATTTTAAAATCGGCTCTATGCTCAGGATGGGTTATAACTTAGAGGCAGATTTTGGCCCTAATTCCATCCACAGCGCATTTGCTGGGGGCATGCCCTATAGCAGTCGCTTTTCTTTTTATCTCTTTGCAGGGGCTACGGGTTTATTCCAACCCTTAGATATTTTCGTGCAGGGCAATGATCCCCAAACACGCAATAAAACACAACTGCCCTATTTTCTTTACAACGCCCAAGTGGGGGTAGTAATCGCTTATAAGGGGTGGCGTTTTTCCTTTAGTGCGATCGATTGGAGCAAGACTTTTAGGGAACAACCCCGCAACCACAACATCGGTAGCATTGAGTTAGACATTGCTTTTTAAGGTGATTAGCATCATGAGTAGAAAAATAATGGCGATTTTTTTGGGTATTGGGGCGTTTTTGGTGGTGGTGCTCTTGGGCGTGGGGCTCAAACTGAGTAGCGACATCAAGGACAAGTTAGAAGAGAGCTTGAATATCATCGCTAAACGAATCCATGCCACCCCCTTTACTTGCACGGGTTTTAAAAATATCACTTGCACCAGTGCGGGTATATCCGATAAGATTGAGGGAATCCATGTGCGTTTAGCCCCGGTTAAATCTAATGCCTTGCAATTCCATATTGATTTGCCTAAAATCCACGCCTCCAAGCCTTGGATGCCCCAGAGCGCTAATTGCGTGGTGGATTTGAGTCTTAAGGAGGTCTTGTTAGGGCAAAATATGTGCCATTTTAAATCCCCTAAGCTGACCTACCAAGTTTCCTTGAATGCCCGCCTCAAAGACTCCCACCAGCCCATTAACCTCAGCAATTTATTAGGCTCACAGGTGCAGACTAAGGATTTAGAAGTGTTGGTCGAGCAACTGGGTATCAAGCTCCAATCTAAGGATTTCCGTGCCATTCTCTACCCCCTCTTGCAACAATCTGGGGATATCCAAAATAAAGAATTTGACGCACAAGCCTATGATAAAGCCCTCAACCAAATCAACACTTCTTTTCAAGGGACCACCATGGTCATGCTCTTGATGGCGGGCTTGCAAGATGAAGTGGGGAAAGTCCAAGAATTATCCAAAAACTTCCTAGCCTTTGCCAAGAATGAGCGCGATCATGTAGGCGTGGAGCTCATCAGCAAGGATCAAACATACAAGCGTTTAGAGGATTTGATTAACTCTAAGGATTATTGGGAATACCTGCCTCACTTCACCCTTAAAGTCTTGCCATGAAGCGCATTTTGCAAGCATGGCTTTACTCTAAGGCGGGGCTAAAGGTGGCATTTGCAGATGAGCCCGCTTTTAGGCAGGTGGTGTTACTCGCCCTTTTGGGCTTTGTGGGGGCGTGCTTTTTGGCGCACTCTTTTATGCATTTTGTGCTGTTAAACTTGCCCGGCGTGCTGTGCTTGGTTGTGGAGTTACTCAATAGTGCTATTGAAAATGCCGTGGATTTCACCGGCACGCATGAGCACCCCCTAGCCAAAAAGGCAAAGGACATGGGCAGTGCGGCGCAATTTGTGGCATTGGTCTTTTTTATCCTTGTGTGGGGGGGTTATTTTGTATTTTAGGAGAATAAATGGAAATTAAAGATGTCAAAATTGAGGAGTCCTTACAAGAGAGTTATTTAGACTACTCCATGAGTGTGATTGTGGGGCGTGCTCTGCCTGATGCTAGAGATGGGCTAAAGCCTGTGCATCGGCGTATTTTGTATGCCATGCATGAATTGGGCTTGGGCTCTAAGGTGGGCTATAAGAAAAGCGCGCGCATTGTGGGGGATGTCATTGGTAAATACCACCCGCATGGGGATAGTGCAGTTTATGAGGCACTGGTGCGTATGGCGCAAGACTTTAGCATGCGTTTGCCCCTAGTGGATGGGCAGGGCAATTTTGGCTCCATTGATGGGGATAATGCCGCAGCGATGCGTTACACTGAGGCGCGCATGGCAGCCCCCAGCGAGGAACTCTTAAGGGATATTGACAAAGACACGGTGGATTTTAACGACAACTATGACAGCACGCTTAAAGAACCCGATATTTTGCCTAGCCGCCTGCCTAATCTGCTCATCAATGGCTCAAGCGGGATTGCTGTGGGTATGGCAACCTCCATCCCCCCTCATCGCCCCAGTGAGATCATCGATGCGTTGGTGTTGGTGCTAGATAACCCCCAAATTGATCTGCTCTCTATTTTGGAAGTGATTCAAGGTCCAGATTTCCCCACGGGGGGGATTATTTATGGCAAGGCGGGCATTTTAGAGGCGTATAGCACGGGGCGGGGGCGTGTCAAGCTCAGAGCCAAGAGTCGTTTTGAGCAGGTGGGGCAAAGAGAACAGATCATCATTGAGGAAATCCCTTACCAGACCAATAAAGCCAAGTTGGTCGAGCAAATCAGCGAGTTAGCACGCGATAAGATTGTAGAGGGGATCGCTGAGGTTAGAGATGAATCCGATCGGGAGGGGGTGCGCGTGGTGATCGAGCTTAAAAAGGATGCGATCGCCCAAATTGTGCTCAACCACCTTTATAAATCCAGTGGTCTAGAGAGCACCTTTAGCATGATCTTGTTGGCTATTTACAACAAAGAACCCCGCATTTTTAACCTCTTAGAACTTTTAAAACTCTTTTTGGTGCACCGCAAAACCATTGTGATCAGACGCACCATTTTTGAATTAGAAAAGGCAAGGGCAAGGGTGCATATTTTGGAGGGCTTGCTAGTTGCCTTGCAAAATAGCGAGGCGGTGATTGCACTCATTAAAAGCAGTGCGGACACTCTAGGGGCTAAAGAGGCATTAGCCAAAGCACACAATCTAAGCGAGGAGCAGAGCAAGGCGATTTTGGATATGCGTTTGCAACGCTTGACAGGGTTAGAGCAAGAAAAAATCCAGCAAGAACACACCCAGCTTCAGGAACGCATCGGGTATTTGCAAGGCATTTTGGAGAATGCCGACAAGCTCAATAATTTGATTAAAGAGGAGCTCTTGGAGATCAAAGAAAAATTTGATAGCCCAAGACTCACCCAAATTGAGGAGGACTATGAAACTTTAGGCGTGGAGGACTTGATCGCCCATGAGGACATGGTTGTTACACTCAGCCACAGAGGTTATGTCAAGCGCATGCCCTTAAAAGTCTATGAACAACAAAGGCGGGGGGGCAAGGGCAAAATCTCGGGCAACACGCATGAGGATGACTTTATCGAGTTTTTCTTTAGCGCTAACACACATGACACCATTTTTATTTGTTACCAACATGGGGCAACTCTACTGGCTTAAGGTCTATCGCATCCCTGAGATGGGGCGTAGTGCCATTGGTAAGGCATTGGTGAATTTAATAGATTTGCAACCCGGGGAGCGCATTAAAGCGACCTTATCCACCGCTGATTTTAGTCCCGATAAATCCTTAGTCTTTTTCACCAAAAAGGGCTTAATCAAACGCACAAATCTAAGTGCCTTTGGGCGCACACGCGGTGGGGTACGCGCCATAGTACTTGATGAGGATGATGCCCTTGTAACTGCCCAAATCCTAAACTCTGGTACACAAGAACTCTTCATGGCAAGCTCAAAGGGGATGTGTATCCGCTTCGGCATAGAGGGGGTTAGAGAGATTGGGCGTGTAGCTAGGGGGGTCATTGGCATGCGCTTAAGAGAGGGTGATGAGGTGATCGGGGGGGGCGTGATCTCTGGCGAACAAGAAAAGTTGCTCAGTGTCAGCTCTAAAGGGCTGGGCAAGCAAACCTTAGCGGGGGCTTACCGCTCGCAAGGGAGGGGAGGCATGGGCGTGATTGGCATGAAAATCACGCCTAAAACGGGGGACTTGATCGGCATTGTGAGCGTGGATGAAAGTCAAGATTTAATGTTGCTCACCAAAAGCGGCAAGATGATTCGCATGCCTATGGAGAGTATCCGTGAAACGGGGCGCAATGCCAGCGGGGTTAAATTGGTGAGCGTGGAAGGCGATGTGGTGGTCTATGCTAACACATGCCCTAAAGAAGAAAGTGAGTAAAATTTATGGATGATGTGCCCTGTTTGGCTTTTTAATTTTAAGTAAGGAGTGTCCATGCAACCTAGACCAACTATAAAAGATTTTTTTGCTGGTGATAAATGCTACACCATTCCTCTTTACCAACGCGCCTACTCGTGGGAAAGGGAACAATGGGATCAATTTTTTAGCGGATTTGGAGGAAGTAACCCGTGGGGGCAATGACTACTATTTTGGCTATGTGCTCGTAGAATCGGTGGAGAATCCAAAGCGCGACATCATTGATGGACAACAACGCATCACTACTATTCTCATTTTTATCCGCGCTTTGCACAATGTCTTAGAAAAGCAGGTTAATGAGGGCGAAAAGCTAAAAGATAAGCCTAAGGAAGTCTTTTTGTCTTATTTAAGAGACAATTTTCTAGCTTATTACGGAGTGCCTAAACTCAAAGCCGTGGAATATGACAATGCCTATTTCCAAGATCTGATTATTATAGATAACGAGGCAATGCGCCAAGACCCCAGCACCCCTTCCCAAGAGCGTATCAAAGGGGCTAAAGACTTCTTCATTGGTCGTTTAAAAAAATACGAGACTTCTCACATCTTGGATTTGCTCCAAAAAAGTGGAAAATGCTCAGATATTGTGCATGGAGTTTACCAAGAAAAAAGATGCGGTTTTGATGTTTGAATTGCAAAATAATCGGGGCAAGGTCTTAACGCACATGGAGCGGCTCAAAAGCTATTTGGCTTACCAAATCTACACTTATAGCGACCAAGAGAACGCAGAAGAACGGCTAAAACAGATTGCTAGCATTTTTGAGAGTATCTACAGCATGCTCAATGACATTAGAGTTTGGGATGAAGACGATATTTTGCGATTCTTCAATATCTCCTATTTTAAACAGGGCTATGGCTACAATGAGAATGACGACAACGCTAATTATAAGCACGAACTCCACAACCCACCTGATAACCCAAATCCAACTCAAAAAGACAAGCTAGCTTGGATTGAAAACTACGCCAAAGAGCTCAGAAACGCTTTTGCGGATTTTAGAGAGTTCTGCCGTTTAGAGAGCCCTTATAGGGATTCTCTTTTGGAACTGAACGCAAACCCTGTGTATCCCCTTATCTTTAAAGCCTACCGCATTTTTAGAAATGCCCCAGAAAAACAAACTCTTTTAGAACAAGTTTTTAAGACTTTGGAGGTCATCGCCTTTAGGCATAAATTGATTAGCACCCGTGCAGATTTACGCACAAGACTACAAGAAGTCTTGCAAGACTTTACCGATGCAGATTTTTTAACCCAGAGCATTAAAAATATCTGTGAAAAGGATTACTATTGGACGGATGCGGATGTGAAAAATGCGCTTGCTCCCGAACGCTATGAAGATCGTTGGCGCAAAAATGCCACCACAATTTTAGCGCGCTATGAGAGTTACCTACGGGGGCAACGCACCCACACTAAGGGCTATGCCTTTAAACTTGTGGATTTGGACAAACCCCAAATCGAGCACATCGCCCCCCAAAAAGAGAACAACGAACGGCTCAAAAGCGGGTATTGTGCTTACGATGACGATTTTTACCAGCAACATTATCTTAATTGCATTGGTAATCTCTTACTCATCGATGGCACACACAATGTCTCTATTGGCAATAGAGCTTTTTCTGAAAAATTAGAGAGCTACAAAAATTCTCCTCTCTCTCAGCAACGAGAAATCAAAAACTTTGCACAAGATAGATGGGATAAACAGGTCATTAAGAGTCGCCATGTTAAAATTGTGGAGTTTGTGCTAGCCACTTGGAGTTTGTGAAGTTTGGGATCAAAGTCTGTTTGTTGGTGTGCTTGGTGGGGTTTTTGCGTGCGCAAGATTTTGTGATCTCCTATGCTATGCAGGTGCATAATGGGATTGCCACTAACCAATCTTTTGGGATCACACGGGCATTAAAGAAGTATCAGGGCTTGGAGTATCGCTGTGAGATCCCCGTAGATGAACCCAAGCTTGATTCCAAACAAGAGCTTCTTTTTGTTGGATATTTTGTTAAAAACCTACCAAAATGCGGTGTTGGATTGTTTGTATAAAAGTGAGGTGCGTATTGAGAGCAGTGGGTTTAATGCAAATTCCCAAAACCAAAACCGCGCCACCTTGCGTATCATAACGCCCCTGAATGCCTATTTAGAAGGGGGGCTTTTGGTGCTTGAAGTCTATGAAAAGGAAAGAAAATGAAAATCGCCATTGTAGAAGATGATATTAATATGCGTAAGAGTTTAGAACTCTTTTTTAGCGATCAGGAGGATTTAGAGGTGGTCGCTTTCAAAAGCCCTAAGGATGCGCTCAAAGCTCTAGATGAGAGTTTTGAGCTTATTATTACGGACATTAACATGCCCCAAATGGACGGGCTGGAGTTTTTGCGCCAATTAGAGGGGCGTTATGAAGCCATTGTGATCACCGGGAATGCCACGCTCAATAAGGCCATCGAGTCGATTCGCTTGGGGGTCAAAGATTTTTTCCAAAAGCCCTTTAAGCCTGAATTGCTTTTAGAATCCATTTATCGCAGTAAAAGGGTGTTGGAGTTCCACAAAATCCACCCCCCCAAGAGCAAAACCCCCAAAACCCAAGAATTTTTTAGAGCCAGCTCAAAAGCCTTAGAGGAGGTGCAAAAACAAGCCCTCAAAGCAGCCGCTACGGATGCCAGCGTGCTTTTTATTGGGGCAAAGTGGGGTGGGTAAGGAAGTTTTTGCACGCTTCATCCATGAAAACTCCAAACGCAAGGGCGCGCCCTTTGTGGCGATCAACATGGCAGCCATCCCCGAGCATTTATTAGAATCCGAGTTGTTTGGCTATGAAAAGGGCGCATTCACCGATGCGACCAACGCTAAGGCAGGGCTCTTTGAGAGCGCGCATAAGGGGAGCGTGTTTTTAGATGAGATCACCGAGATGCCCTTAAAATTGCAGAGCAAATTATTGCGGGTGATCCAAGAAAAGGAGTTGATGCGTCTGGGGAGTAACAAGATTGTTAAAATCGATGTGCGTTTCATTGCTGCTAGCAACACCAATATCCAAGAAAAGATCGCCAGCAAAGAATTTAGAGAAGACCTCTTTTTTTAGACTCCAAACAATTCCTTTGCATATCCCGCCTCTAAAAGAGCGCCAAGAGGAGATTTTACCCTTAGCCGAGTGGAAATTACAAGAAGTGTTGCAAACTTATAATCTAGGCAAAAAGAGCTTTTCTAAGGGGGCGCAAGAGTGCATGCTAAGTTATGCATGGCATGGCAATATCCGGGAGTTGCTTTGTGTGGTGGAGCGCGCGGCGATCTTAAGCGAAGGGGAGCAAATTAGCCAAAAGGATTTATTCTTGGAAAGGAGTTAATTAACTTCTTTGTGCTAAGAATGTGGTTTTAATTTAAAATAGGGAGTGTCTAATGGAGTGTGTTAGCTTGAATAACCAAGTCAAAATGCCCATTCTGGGTCTTGGGGTGTTCCAAATCCCCGATGCTGAGTGTGAAAAGGTGGTTTTGCAAGCCATTGATGCGGGTTATCGTTTGATCGACACCGCCCAAATGTATGGCAATGAGGCGGGCGTGGGGCGTGCGGTGAATAAAACCAGTGTCCCCCGTGAGGAATTATTCATCACCACTAAAGTGTGGTTTAGCAATGCTGGGGAGCAAAGGGCTAAAGCCTCTGTAGAAAAATCCCTAGCCAAAATGCAACTGGATTACTTGGATTTGGTGCTGGTCCATCAGCCCTTTAATGACTATTATGGGACTTACCGCGCCCTAGAGGCGTTGCACAAAGAGGGCAAGATTCGCGCCATTGGGGTGAGTAATTTCTACCCCGATCGCCTAGCCGATCTGATCGCCTTTAATGAGATCGCCCCTGTAGTCAATCAAATCGAGCTTAACCCCTTTTTCCAAAGACAACACGATCAGGAGTTTATGCAAACACACCAAGTCTGCCCCCAAGCGTGGTCGCCCTTTGCAGAGGGTAAAAAGGAGATTTTCAAGCACCCCGTGTTACAAGAGGTCGCTAACAAACACCATAAATCCATCGCCCAAGTGATCTTGCGCTGGATCACCCAAAGGGGCGTATCGGCTTTATTTAAGTCGGCTAAGATAGAGCGGATCACGCAAAACGCCCAAATCTTTGATTTTCATTTGGATCAAGAGGATTTAGCCAAAATCGCCACAATGGATACTAGGCAGAGTGTGTTTTTTGACCACAGAACACCTAAGGGTCTAGAATTTTTAAGAAAAATCCCTTTTAATTCTTAAGGAAGGCATGCATGATCTATTCTAACGCTTTAGAACTCATTGGCAACACGCCCATTTTAAAAACAAGCCATCTTTTAGAGGCAGACACGGCGGATTTTTTTGTGAAGTTAGAGAAGTTTAACCCGGGGGGGAGTGTCAAAGATCGCGCCGCTTTGGGGATGATCGAGCAAGCAGAAAAAAGAGGGCAAGCTCAAAAAAGGGCATGCGTATTGTTGAGCCCACCAGCGGGAATACGGGGATCGCTCTAGCCCTCATGGGTCTGCTTAAAGGCTATCAAGTCATCATTGTCATGCCAGATACCATGAGTGTGGAACGCAGAGAACTCATTAAGGCTTATGGGGCAGAGCTCATCTTAACGGAGGGGGCAAAGGGCACAAAGGGAGCAATTGATAAGGCCTTAGAGCTAGGCAAGCAAGAGGGCTATTTTATCCCCCAACAATTTGAAAACCCAGCCAACCCCCAAAAGCACTATGACACCACCGCACAGGAGATTTTAAAAGATTTACCCAATGTGGATGCGGTGGTGTTGGGTGTGGGCACGGGGGGTACGATTGCAGGCGTGGGGCGCAAGTTTAAAGAGCAAAACCACCATGCCAAGATCATCGCTGTTGAGCCGGCACAATCGCCCATTTTAAGCGGAGGCACACACACCCCGCATAAAATTCAAGGTATCGGCGTGGGCTTTGTGCCAGCCAACTATGATAAAAGCGTGGTGGATGGGGTGATCGCTGTTGATGACAAAGAAGCCATGCAGTGTGCGAAACTCTTTGGGCAAAAAGAGGGGATTTTAGTGGGAATCTCCTCAGGGGCGGCTATTTTTGCCGGCTTGCAAGTGGCGCGCACACTAGGTAAGGGTAAATCTGTCTTAGCCATTGCCCCTGATGGGGGAGAAAAATACATCTCCACTGGGCTTTATGATGCAAGATTTAATCTATAGCCTAGAGCGGGCTTTAGAGCAGGATCCGGCTGCACGCAATAAATGGGAAGTGTTGCTACTTTATCCGGGCATCCATGCCCTACTAGCCCACCGCCTAGCCCACGCTTTGCATAAACGCCGTCTCTATTTTTTAGCCCGCGCACTCTCCCAACTAGCCCGCTTTGTTACCGGGATTGAAATCCACCCGGGGGCTAAGATTGGGCGTGGGCTATTCATCGACCATGGCATGGGCGTGGTGATTGGAGAGACCACTGAGATTGGCGATGATGTTACGATCTACCATGGGGTAACTTTGGGGGGCACGGGCAAGATCAAGGGCAAACGCCACCCCACTTTGGGCGATCGCGTTGTGGTGGGGGCGGGGGCTAAGGTGTTGGGGGCGATTACTATTGGGAATGATGTCAAAATTGGGGCAAATGCGGTGGTGCTCCATGACATGCCCGCTGGGGCAAGTGCGGTGGGCACAAAAGCCAGAGTGATCACTAAGGAGTTATGATTGGGGCAAGATTTAACCCAGTTTGTGCGTTGTGCGGGCTGAGCGGCTAAGGTGGGTCTGGATGACCTCAAACAAATCACGGCCAAGCTCGCCCAACCCCGCTTAAAAGGCGTTGTGTTAGATTTTAGCGACAACGATGATTGCGGGGCGGTGCAGGTGGGGGAATCTTTATTGGTGCAAAGCGTGGATGTGATCCCCCCGGTGGTGGATGATGCTTACACTTACGGACAGATCGCCACGGCGAATGCGTTGAGCGATATTTTTGCTAAGGGGGCGCGCGCAATCAGTGCGCTGAGTATCTTGGCTTGGGATCAAGAACATGTTAGTTTAGAGAGCGTGCAAGCGATCATGCAAGGATCGCTAGACAAACTGAATGAGTGTGCCTGTCCCTTGTTGGGCGGGCATAGCTTGAGCGATGTGGAACAAAAATACGGGCTCAGTGTTACTGGGGCGGTGCTGGGGTCTTTGTGGGGCAAAAAAGGCGTGCAAATAGGCGATCAACTGATTTTGACTAAGCCTCTTGGTAGTGGGATCATCACCACCGCTTTAAAACGCAAGCTCTTAGAGAGTGCGCCCCAAGCCATAAGTAGCATGGCAACTTTAAACCTACAAGCCATGCAGGTTTTGCAAGATTTTAGCGTGCATGCCTGCACGGATGTAACCGGTTTTGGGCTCATCGGGCATTTGGCAGAAATGCTAATCCCCACGCTCTCTTTTGAGATTGACACCGCACAAGTCCCGCTTTTCAAGGGGGTCTTAGAGTTGGCAAAACAAGGAATATATCCGGGGGGCAGTGTGGCAAACAAACAAGCCTTGCAAACGCAAGTGTTGAGCCAAACAAAATTGCCCGAGATTCTCTTTTACGATGCGCAAACTTCGGGGGGCTTGCTGGTGGCTTTGGGGGAAAAAGAGGGGTTGGAGTCCGTGCAACGCCTACAAGATTTGGGGTTACACGCAAGGGTTATTGGCTCATGCGTGCCTAGAGACGCGCATGCCATCAAACTTTTCTAATTATGCCCAATCAGAGGGGGATTTGCCCTCTTTGATGCGTTGGAGCTTGGCTTCGTAGCGTTTGATAGAGGTTAGGGTGTTGTTGTGGGTGCGGCGGAACTTTTCAAAGGATTCGCGAATGGGGCGCATGCTGATCTTGCACCTCTTGGAGAAGTGGCGCAAACGCAAATACACCTCACTCAAGGGTTTATAAGCCCGACAACGATCCACAAAGAATTGGTGGCGGGTTAAAATATCCTTACAACCATAAAGATGGCGTTTACTCTCTTTAAGATAAGTGGCATAAACCATCTCTTGGCGCAAATATTCTTGTTTTAATTTGTCAAATTCTCGGTTGGGGTCTAAAACTTCTTTGCTGTGTTTCATTGTGTCCTTTCGTATAAGATACTACTACATGCTACATTAGTATTACTTAATGCTTTTTTAAACATAAAGAAAAAATTAGTCTCATTTCTGCTTCAATAAATTTTGAGAAAATTTGATTTTGGGTATCCCACCGGTTTTGCTTAAAAAATATTGCAAAAAGCGTAGAATGGGGAAAATGATGTCACCTTAGAACTTTTGCAAAAGTGGTGGGTATTCAAAATTAAGACCTTTGGATAATTTAATAGACTATATAACTCTAAAAACCCTCTTAAGGATGTAAATATCCTAATTTTTATCTTTTTAGCGTTATCTATTGCCTGTGGGCGTGGGCTTAATTCTTTCTTTGTTGCCCGTTCCAGAGGGCTTAAACCCAGTGGCGTGGCTGTATTTTAGTGTCTTTATTGGCGTGGTTTTAGGCCTCATTATCGAGCCTGTGCCTGCCTCCTTTGTGGCTGTCATTGGAGTGGCGCTGTGTGTGCTCTTGCGCATAGGCCCTAGTCCTGAGCATGTAAGCCCCAGTGCGGCTATCGATTGGGGTTTAAAAGGCTTTGCTAATAAAACCGTGTGGTTGGTCTTCATCGCCTTCATGCTGGGTTTGGGCTATGAAAAAAGCGGGCTGGGCAAGCGCATCGCTCTATGGCTCATCTCCCATTTGGGTAAAACCACTTTAGGTTTGGGCTATGCGGTCGCTTTGGCTGATTTAATCCTAGCCCCTTTTATCCCCTCTAACTCCGCGCGCAGTGGGGGGATCATTTACCCCATTGTGGCCAATATCCCCCCTTAGTGGGGAGCCATCCGGATAAAGAGCCCCAAAAATTGGGGGCGTATTTGATGTGGGTAGGGATTGCAATCACTTGTGTAACTTCCTCCATGTTTTTCACCGCCCTAGCACCTAATTTGCTGGCGATGGAAACCGCGCTAAAAAGCAATGTGCCTGAAATCTCTTGGCTGGGCTGGTTTTTGGCATTCTTGCCCGCTGGGCTAGTGCTTTTTTTTGCTCACCCCCTATCTAGCTTACCACCTTTGCAAACCCACGCTTAAGGGCTCTCAAGAGGCGTGTTTGTGGGCTAAAGAGGAATTAAAGAAAATGGGCAAAATGCACCATAAGGAAATTTTGATGTGTGTTTTAAGTCTGCTCACTCTGGCCCTTTGGATTGGGGGCAAGGCTTTTGGGGTGCAGGCGACCACGACCGCGCTTTTAGCGATGGTGCTTATGGGGGTGAGCCGTATCATTAGTTGGAAGGACATTATTTCCAATAGCGTAGCCTATAATATATTCTTTCTCTTTGGGGGGCTGATCACTTTGGCCAGTGGGCTTAAAAGTGTGGGTTTTTTGCAGTATTTGGGGGATTTGACTCAAAGTTTTATGGTGAATTTGGGCTTTTCTAGTCTTAGCATGGTGGTGATTTTGGTAGTTGCTTTTTATCTTTTGCATTATTTCTTTGCCAGCACCACTGCCCATGTGAGCGCGCTTTTAACCCTCTTTATTAGCATGGGGGCGGGCATGGCCGGGGTTAATGTGCAAGAATTAGCCCTCTTTTTAATGTTGGGCTTAGGACTGATGGGGATTTTAACCCCCTATGGCACGGGGCCCTCTTTGGTGTGGTATGGTAGCCATTACATTTCGGGCGCGCAATTTTGGAAGCTAGGGCTTATCTTTGGCTTGCTGTATTTGATCGCCCTCTGTGTGCTCTGCGTGCCTTGGGTGGAATTAGTGGCGCACCGCTGGCTGTAGTCTTAATTTTTCTTATTTGAGTTGTTAGCCGCCCCATAGGCAAACTTAACATAAATGGCCAGACTAATCAAAAGGGCAGACACCCCGCTAGCCAAATAAATCGCATAGATGATCTTGTTGGGGGCACTGATGCTAAATTTGAAGACCAACATCAAGGCTTCAATGGCTAGGGCGATGATGATCGAACCTAAAAAGCGGATCATCGTGCGGTGGATGGCGTGGTGGCTATCCCCGCTGTTTTTGCCCAACACCTCTTCCTCAAAAATAGCTTTGACCAGATCGACCGTGGCTAGGGCTAGGGTGAGCAAAACGATGGGGTGGAAAACTTCTTTGACATCAAAGCTATCAAAATGCGCCAGCGCATTGGTCAGACTTGAAATGCTCTTGACAAAAAGCAACAAAGACACCAGACCCAGTGTAACCGAGATGGCAAAATACATGATTATGCTCCCCTCGGCAAACACATTGTAATACTTAGAAGAAGAACTTAATGACAGCGCAACACGCAAGGGAATATGCATGCACACCACAAAAAACAATTCGTTTTGGTTGTTGTAAATGGGATAAGCTGCTGTTACCACTAACCCACGATTATTGCGTGTGGGGTAGGGGTTGGTCAAAATACAGCGTTTTTCTTGCACCGCCTCATAAAAATAGCCCCGTTCCAAAGAGTTTTCCGCAAAACTGCTCTTGATCTTGCCCTCACGATCAATTAAATTCCCATTCATGTCCAAGATAAAAATATCCTCTTTGATCCGCACCTCTTGTTTGATGCGTTCCATAGCGATTTGGACATATTTAAGCGTGGGTTCTTTGAGGTAGTTTTTGATATTTTGGGTCAAGAGATAGGAAACATAGGCGTAAAGCTCGTTTTTAATTTTGGCATATTCAGCAATATCTTTAGATAACATCGTTGGTCCTCACAGGTTGGAGCTGGTTTTGTAGCTGATTTTCTAAATCTTTTAAGCTCTTTTGATAAAGCCGATTGAGCCCCTCTATGATGGCATTATTATAGCTTTGGTTGGGCCCGCCTCTCTCATTGGGATCGCTATCAATGGGGTTAGCCTTTAAAATGGGCGCATAGATGGTTTGGGCGATGATTTGGCAGATAGGCCCCTCACACACTTTAAAATGCGCTTGAATCTCTAGCATGCGCAATACCCTTGCTGGTTCCAAATAGTCATTATGGGTGGCTTTTAGCATTGCCTTAATGGCTTTGAGATCAGAGGGGGTATTTTGGAAAGCAAAATGAATCGTGCCGGTGATCGTGGCTTGTAGGGCATTTGGGTCTTTGTTGGGGTTTTTCTTAGTGGGCACAATCACCTGATAGCCCCTATTGCCCAAAACCTTAGCGATCCCCTCTTGAAGACCTTTGGCATAGCGTTTTTGGTAGTATTTGGGGAGGAACTCACGCGAAAACTCCACTTGGGCAGGTGCCACCACTAGATTACCCAAATCGGGCTTGTCTTTAATAGGAGCACTTTTATAGGTGAAATTCAAATAAGGGAGGGTAAAGACATCGTTTTTACAGCCCACCAAAAACGCACCCAATAAAACAACCCGCCACCACATGCACTCTCCTATCCAACAATCTCCTATTATAGCATAGTCTTAAGAAGTTTGGAGCTCCCCCTCCTCTAGGGCATAGATATGGCTAGCAATCTCTAAACTGGACTCGTTATGCGAGATCATCAAAATGAGGCGGTTATGTCTGAGATCATAAATGGTTTGCTTGATTCCCTCTTGGGTGGCGTGATCGAGGGCTGAGGTGGCTTCATCAAAGATGAGCACGCTCGCATCGCGATACAGCGCGCGCGCAATGGCGATTCTTTGGCGTTGCCCCCCGCTTAAATTGGTGCCAAATTCCTCTAAAGTGCTCTCTATGCCGCCCAAATGCTCCACAAACTCCAAAGCCTGCGCTTGTTCTAGGCATTTAATAACTCTGTTGGTATCAATCTCCAAACCATAGGCGACATTTTCTGCCACCGATCCGCTGAAGATAAAAACCTTTTGGGTTACAATGCCAATTTGCGCCCTTAGGCTCTTTTGTTGCAAATCTTGTAGGGGGGTGTTGTTGATCGTGATCTGCCCGCTGGTGGGCTCATAGAGGCGTAAAATGAGATTGACCAGCGAGCTTTTGCCACTCCCGCTCTTGCCCTTGAAGGCGACAATCTGCCCCTTTTGCAAATCAAGGTTAATATTTTGCAAGGCAAATTGGTTGGGCAAATAAGTCAAACTCACCCCTTGAAACACAATGCGTTCAATGGGCTCTTTTAATTCTTGATGCCCATCTGTGATCGCAGGCACACGCTCCAAGATTTCATAAATCCTATCCCCAGCCACTAGGGCTTCTTGGAAATTAGAAACGATCCTAACAAGGCGTTTGATGGGCGTGTAAAGCATGAAAAGGGCGGTGATGAAGGAGAAAAACGCCCCCACGCTAATATGCCCCTTGATCACCTCCAACCCGCCTAGATAAATCACCAAAGCGATCGCAATAGAGCCTAAAAACTCCATAAGCGGGCTAGAGATTTCGGCGTATTTGATCCCATTGAGGCTGATTTGGAAAAAGCGTTGGTTTTCTTTTTTTGAAGGCTTGCAGTTCTAGGTTTTCGCCATTAGAGGTTTTGATCACCTCAATACTATGGAAAATCTCAGACAATCTAGCCGTCATGCTGGCATTGCTCTCTTGGTTGGCTTTGGAGAGTTTTTTGACCTTTTTAATGATCTTGCTTAAAGGGAAGGCGGCTAAGGGCATGATCACAAGCCCCACAAGGGCTAATTTGGGGCTTTGATAGATCACCACGCCAATTAAGCCTATAATGGTGAGGGCTTCTCTAATGCTCTCGGCTAGGTAATTAGACAAACTAGCGCGCACTAGGGCGATGTCGCTTGTGATGCGCGCGATGAGTTCGCCCTTTTGGGTGCGGTTGAAAAACCCCAACTCCATTTGGAGCAGGCGTTCTAGCATGTGGTTGCGCAATTTCTTAACAATGTCTAGCCCAATGTAGTTGGTAAAATAGGTCTGTAAATAAATCCCCCCACTCTTGCCCAAATACGCCACAATCACCAAAAAAGGGCAAAATGGTGAGCATGTGGGTGTCTTTTTTAATGAAAATATCATCTAAAGTTGGCTTGACTAGATAAGTCCCCCACGCCGTGCTGGCTGCCACCACCACAGAGGAGAGCAACACCACAATAAAAGCCTTGTAATGCCCTTTTACATAGGGGTAAAAACGCTTTAAAAAAATTTTCAAAAATTAGCCTAATTCATAGCCCGCATCTAAAATCGCCTCTTTAATGCCCTCTGGGTTAGCTGGAGCATGGTAGCCAACCCTCACTTCTTTATCTGCCAAACTCACCTCAATTTGGCTCACCCCCTCCAACTCCCCAACAAACTTCTCAATCTTATCCACACAATGCTGGCATGTCATGCCCTCTACTTTAATGCTAATCTCTTGCATGTTATCCTCTAATTTTAAGATGCGCGCCCCTGAGCCGTTGGGCGTTGAGAACCACGCTCATACTGCTCAAACTCATAGCCAAGCTAGCCAACATGGGGTTTAACATGACCCCCAGTTTAAAGGCTACCCCACAAGCTAATGGAATTGCCACGCTATTATAGCAAAAAGCCCAAAACAAATTTTGTTTGATATTGGCGATGGTGAGTGTGCTCAATTTAATAGCACCGATCACCGATTGGATGTCATTATTAAAGCTCACCACATCAGCCACCTCTAAGCTCGCATCGCTCCCCTTAGCCATCACTAAGGCGACATCGCTGCGCGCTAGGCTGGGCGCATCATTCATCCCATCACCCACCATCATCACCACCTCCCCTTGCGCTTTGAGTTGCTCGATGGCATGGAGCTTGTCCTGTGGTTTTGCCTGCGCTTGGTAGTGATCCATGCCCAACTCTTGGGCTAGAGTCGCCACATTTTGGGCGTGATCCCCGCTTAAAAGCATGGTTTTAACGCCCATGGCTTTAAGCTGGTTGATATGCTCTTTAACCCCCTCTTTGAGTGTGTCCTCTAGCAAGATCACGCCTAAAATCTCTTGGGGCGTGCCCACAAAGACCTGAATAGCGCTCATCTTGCTCTCAAAGGGGTTGGGCAAAGCTAAATATTCCAAACTCCCCACTAAGATCAAGCGATCCCCCACCAGCGCACTAATGCCTAGACCCATTTGCACCTTGACCTCTTTAGCCTCTTGCAAACTAATGCCCTGATCCTTAGCATAAGCCACAATGCCCTTAGCAATGACATGCTCGCTATGCGCCTCTAAACTGGCACACAAGCCTAACAATTCTGAGATGTCTAAGCCCTCTTTGGCGATCACTTCTTTAACCATGGGTTGCCCTAGTGTGAGCGTACCCGTTTTATCAAAAACAACACAGCTCACACTGCGTGCCTTTTCTAACGCTTGGGCATCTTTAAAAAAGAGCCCTAGTAGGCTAGCCTCTTTATTAGCCACTAAGATCGACATCGGCGTAGCTAACCCCAATGCGCAAGGACAAGAGATCACCAACACGCTAATAAACACCTCTAAAGCGCGCGCAAAATCCCCCAAAGCCAGCCACGCCAAAAAGGCTATAGCAGCAATCCCTATCACAGCAGGCACAAAAACCCCCGCCACTTTGTCTGCTAGGCGTGCAATCTGTGCCTTAGAACCTTGTGCGTTGTTGATGAGCTCTAAAATCTTGTTTAAGGTGCTTTGGGCGTTGGTGCGCGTGGCTTGAATCAAAAAAAGAGGTGGTGGTGTTGAGCGTGCCCGAAAAAACGGGCATGCCCACATTTTTATAAACAGGCAGGCTCTCCCCTGTAAGCATGGACTCATCAATCTCGCCCTCGCCCTCGGTGATGATCCCATCTATGGGGATGTAGCTGCCGGGTAAAATTTTGAGCACATCGCCCACTTGAATCGCATCAATTAAGACCTCGACACTCTCTTGCCCCTGCATTTTAAGGGCGGTGGGGCTTTGGTGGCTAATTAGAGTCTGCATTGCCTGCAGGGCTTTATCTTTTGAGGCGTTTTCAATGCGCTTGCCTATCATCACAAAAACCACAATCACGCACACACTCTCAAAGTAATAGCCCTCCAAAGGCACATGGTGGTAGGCTTTAAAGAGTAAGAACAAACTATAAAGCAGGGCACTGGTTGTCCCAATGGCGATCAAGCTATCCATGTTGGGCTGGCGTGCAAAGAGCGTGCTAAAACCCTTGAGATAAAAATCCCTCCCCATGTGCATGACCCCTAAAGTTAGAATCAGTTGCACTAACCCATTATAAAAAGGGTTTTGCAAGGTTTGGGGGAGGGGCAGAAATGCTGCTAACATAGACAAACAGAGCACGCCCACACTCAAAAGAATTGCGCCCACTAACTTTTTATTGGACGTTAAAAAAGGCGTGCTTTGGGAGGACTTCTCTAGCTTTGATTTGGGCGTGTAGCCTAGCTTTTCAATTTGCTTAAAAATATCCTCTAGACTGGCTTGACTCTCATCATAGAGCACAGAGGCTTTTTTTGCTGATCAAATCCACCCCGATCTCTTGGATAAACTTTTTACGCCCTAAAGATCGCTCAATCCCACTAGAACACGAACTACAAGTCATGCCCTCAATGTAAAAATGCGCGCGTTTCATCGGTGTTTAAAAATAATTTTCACCATCAAAACAAGCCAGCGGATGACCCCATAAAAGAGATAGCAGAACATAAAAGTCCCCAAGACCTCTAAGGGGCGCACAAAGAGCAAGAGCAAGAAAAAGACAAGCAAGACAAAGAGCTTCAAATTCCATTGCACTTTTTTAAAGTTAGGGTAGCGGATATTGCTCACCATCATCACACCTAAAAACACAATGTAGATTAAAAAGAATTTCCCCCAACCCTCTTTTAAAATGCCGTATTTGGTGTCTATTAAAACGCCTAGCACCACCAGCACCGCCGCGCTAGGGATAGGGATACCAATAAAGGAATAAGGATCGGTGGTTTGGGTGGTAACATTGAAACGCGCCAAGCGGATCGCCCCAAAGATCACAAAGAGCGCACAAGCTGCCATGCCCCAACGCCCATAAAAATGCCCGGCATAAAAGTAGGCGATCAGACTTGGTGCCACCCCAAAAGCCACGACATCAGCCAACGAGTCAAATTCTAGCCCAAACTTGCTTGTAGTGTTGGTCAAGCGCGCAATACGCCCATCTAGCCCATCTAAGACCAAACTGCCCACCACCAACCAACACGCTATCACAAAGCTCCCCCTAGAGGCATAAAGAATACTCATCATGCCCAAAAAAATACTGCTCGCTGTGAAGAGATTGGGGAAGAGATAGAGGGGCTTAATAGGCATTAGCGCACATCAGCTCGCATGTTCTTCTAGGGGCACCAAACGGGTTTGTAAATTATTTGCCGATTCGTATTCAGCGATGATCTCACGCACGCGCTCGCCCGTAATAACCTCTTTTTCAAAGAGTTCGCCCACCATCACCTCAATGGCATCCTTATAGTCGCTCAAGGTCTGTTTGACATGGCTATAGCGTTCCTCTAGCAAGTTTTTAATAAAGCCATCCATCTCTTCAGCCATTTTTTCGCTAAACTCGCGCCCGCTCCCAAAGCCCCCCCCTAAAAAGGAATTACGCTGTTTTTCAAGCACCATCAACCCGCTCACATCGCTCATGCCATAGTAGCTCACCATGCCCTTGATGATGTCGGTCGCACGCTCTAAATCATTGCTTGCTCCCGTAGAAATCTCTTGTAAAAATACCTCTTCGGCCGCCCGTCCGCCTAACAAGACATCAATTTCTGCGATGAGCTCGTGTTTTTGCATGAGGTATTTATTTTCCTCTGGGGTGTTGAGCGTGTAGCCCAAAGCTGCCATCCCTCTAGGGATGATTGAAACCTTATTGACCCGTGCGGAGCCCTTTGTCATCTCAGAAATCACGGCATGCCCGCTCTCATGGTAGGCGACAATCTTTTTCTCTTTGGGCGAAATACGCCGACTTTTTTTCTCTAGACCGGCAATGCCCCGCTCGACCGCCTCTTTTAAGTGCTGTTGTTTGACTTCTTTTTGGTTGTTGCGCCCGGCTAGTAGTGCGGCCTCATTGATGATATTAGCCAAATCCGCCCCAGCTAATCCGGCAGTCAGTTTAGCGATCTCTTGCAAGTCCACATCATTAGCCAATTTAACGGGTTTGATATGCACTTTTAAAATCTCCACCCGTCCGTTAAAATCGGGTTTATCCACCAAGACTTGGCGATCAAAGCGCCCGGGTCTGAGCAATGCTGGGTCTAAAATCTCGGGGCGGTTGGTGGCAGCCAGCACAATTACGGGGGCATTTTCTGAACCAAAGCCATCCATTTCGGCTAAGAGTTGGTTTAGTGTCTGCTCCCTCTCATCATTGCCACTAATCATCCCCCCGGCTGCTCTACTCTTACCAATCGCATCGATCTCATCAATGAAAATAATGCTGGGGGCTTCTTTTTTGGCAATATCAAAGAGATCGCGCACACGGCTAGCCCCTAGTCCTACAAACATTTCAATAAAGCTACTCCCCCCCATAGAGAAAAAGGGCACGCTGGCTTCCCCGGCTACGGCTTTGGCTAGCAAGGTTTTACCCGTCCCGGGAGGTCCAACCAAGAGCACGCCCTTAGGAATTTTTGCCCCCAAAGAGGCATAACGATCGGGGTATTTTAAGAAATCCACAATCTCTACGACCTCCTCTTTTGCCTCCTCATTGCCCGCCATATCATTAAAGCGCACTTTGGGTTTTTCGGCATTGATGAGTTTTTTAGAACTGCCCATGCCAAAAATCCCCCCGCCCATGTTTTTTTGCATCCGACTTGCCATGAACATCCACAGCCCCAAAATCACCAACACGGGCAAGAGCCAGCCCAAAATATCGGTGAAGAAATTGGATTCGCTAAAGCCCGAATAGTTAATTTTTTGCGCGTCCAAGAGGGGCACTAAGGAGAGATCGGGCACGCGTTTAGCCACATAGATAGTTTTACTATTGCCCTCTTTGCTGGTGGCTTTAATGAGAGTCTGCCCAATACTCACGCTATCCACTTCTTTTTTCTCAATGAGTTCTTTCATCTCGTGGTAGCTAATGTTCTTAGTGCTGGTAGAGAGGAAACGATCGCCAAAGCCTTCATCGCTATTCATCACGCGCATGGCGATGATAGCAACCACAATAAACAAAATCACCAGCAATAAGGGATTTTGCAAGAGCGGTTTTTTAGAATTGGGATCGCCCGGTCCTTTGTTATTGTTCTCCATAAAAGTTCCTTAAATTGATTTCATCAGCTAGGTTTAGCTCTCAAAGACAAGCCCACCCATTCATTTTCGATCTTTTGTTCTAATAGCTCAAAACCCTGCGTATAACGCTCCAAAACAGCATGCGCATGGCAATCCAAGATGCCTGATAAAAAAAAGCAATGTATCTGCATGGCTGGCTTGCAACACAGAAGGGTAGAGCCCTAGGATCACATCGGCGACAATGTTGATGGCGATGAGATCATAGGACACTGCATTTTGCTCTAAAGAGCCTTGCCAAATGCGCCCGATATTAAGGTGGTTGCGTGCAAAATTCTTTTGGGCTTGCTCAATGGCTAAAGGGTCGATATCACACAAATGCACGCACGCCCCCAAACTAGCTAATGCCAAACCCAAGATCCCGCTCCCACAACCCACATCTAGGGCTAACTTACCCTTAAAAGTCTTGGCTGGCATGCTAGAAAAACTCTCTAAGAGCATGCGCGTACTCTCATGGTGCCCTGTCCCAAAGGCAAGGCTAGGATCGAGGGTCAAAACCCTTAAGGGTGTGTCTGTCGGGGGTATCCAACTGGGCGTGATGTAAAATTGCCCACAAGCGATGGGCTGGATACTTTGTTGGTAGGCACTGATCCAATCTAAATTGGGGTGGGTGCTGGTATGGTGGTAAAAACCAACTGGCAAGTCTTGATCGCCCAAGGTCTGGCAAAACCCCTCAAGGCTTTGGAGCAAGGCACTAGGCTCTTGATTGGAATAGACAATGTAGGCAACATGGGGTAAAACATGGGCTTGCCCGCTCCCACCGGTGTATTGGTAGGGGTGATCGCCCAAATTAGACACGCAATCCTCCTCGATAGCTTCTTGCGTAAAGTCTAATAAAAAATCTGCAAATAAATCGGGATAGGCAGTGGGTAAAATGAGAGTTTTGAAGTAAAAACCTGTTTGCACGCCTCTAATCCGCCAAACCCCGCTTAGTCATTGGTCCCCAAGACGACCTCTAATTTCTCTTTTAAAACTTGTGGCGTAAAGGGCTTGACGATGTAGTTATTCACGCCCGCTTTCAGGGCGGTGATCACCTCCGCCTTGCCCCCCTCTGTGGTGATCATGATAATAGGTAGGTCTTTAAAACGCCCATCGGAGCGCACCTTTTTCACCAAGTCCAGCCCATTCATCTCGGGCATGTTCCAATCCGTGATGAGCACGCCCGTGGTGTCATTGCTATCCAACTTCCCCCAAGCTTCCACCCCGTGCTCGGCTTCCATGATGTCCTCATAGCCCAAACGCTGGAGGGTATTCCTAATGATTCGGCGCATTGTGGAACTATCATCTACAACTAATATTTTCAATCTTTCTCCTTAAATCGCTCGCTTTGCCACCACAAGCATAGCCCCTATTCTAGCATATTTCTTTGCGCCTATCTTTAAACTGAGGCTTAAAAGCACACGAAAAGCTTAATCTGTTATCATAACGCTTTTGTAAGGAAAGCAATGCGTCTAATAGAAAACACACCCCTTAAAGATGTGCTAGCAGATGAAAGCGTGGTGGTGTGCCAACCCTGTAATCTCTATGGGTGTCATTTAAAAGAACATGTTTTTGTGGGTCCTTTTTGTGAAATCCAAAAGGGCGTGGTGGTGGGGGCGCATAGCCGTATCCAAAGCCACACCTTTATTTGTTCATGCGTGCAGATCGGGGCATTTTGTTTTATCGGGCATGGGGTGGTCTTCACCAATGACCTTTTTAAAGAGGGTTGCCCTAATCCCGATCCTAAATCATGGAAAGAAACCCGCATTGGCGATCATGTCAGCATTGGCTCCAATGCCACCATCTTACCCGTGCAAATTTGTAGCCATGTGGTGATTGGGGCGGGGAGCGTTGTGACTAAGGACATCATCACGAGCGGGATTTATGCGGGCAATCCGGCTAAACTCTTGCGGCTACTCTAATGATCGCCGTTGGATTAATCGGGTATGGCTACTGGGGGCAAAAAAATCGCACGCCATTTGGGGCGTTTCACCCTTAAAAGCATTTGTGATACCTCTTTGGATCGCTTGCAAGAAGCTCAAAGGGATTTTAAAGGCGTGCAGGTTACACCCTCTATTGCTCAAGTTTTGGACGATCCAAAAATCCAAGCTGTGTTGATCATCACCCCCGTAAATACGCATTACGCCCTAGCCAAACAAGCCCTTTTGGCAAACAAACATGTTTTTATAGAAAAGCCCTTGGGGGCATGTCTAGCACAAGCTAAAGAACTCTACGCCCTAGCCAAACAACAACAAAAAATCCTGCATTGCGATCTAACCTTCATCTATTCTGCACCCATCCGTTGGATTCAAAAAAAATCTAGGCATGCTGGGTGATGTCCTTAGCATCACCTCCCGCCGTTTGGGGGGTATTTGCCGTGAGGACACCAATATTCTTTACGATCTAGGCTTGCATGATCTTAGCATCCTCTCTTTTTTCTACCCCAATGCCCTCTGTGTTGCCACTAATCCCACCCTCCACCAAGCCAGCCACCCAGACCACCCCACCCCAACCAGCACCTGCTTAAATTTCTACTTGCCCACACCCAAACAAACCCCCATCTCTATTTATCTCTCTTGGCTCTCCCCCTTTAAAGTGCGCGACATGTTGATTATGGGCACACAAAACACCCTCTATTACAACGATAACGCCCCTAACCCCATTGCCCTCTACCCCACCACGCTAAACCCCCACCACGCTAAACCCCAACACCCCCCTTAAGCCCCTCAAGTGCTTTGTTAAATTGTTTGGAGAGTTTTTATGAGGGCATTTTAAACACCACTCCCTGCCCCCAACAAGAACGCATTATCTTAGACGCATTGGGGTTTTTAGAAAAAATAGAGGGTGTGTGCGCCCACTAGGATTTGCGCCCCAACAAGCGATCTATTTGTGCCTCATAGCCATAATAGCCCAACATCTCATAGAGTTCTTCTCTGGTTTGCATATACGGGATTTGATCTTTTTGCGTGCCCTTGTGCTTGAGATCGGCATACACGCTTAGGGCTGCTTTGTTCATGGCTCTAAAGGCACTTAAAGGATAAAGCACCATAGCCACCCCCGCATTTTTAAGTTCCTCTAAGCCAAACATCGGGGTTAGCCCAAACTCAGTGATATTAGCCAGTAGGGGCACGCTCAAAGCTTGGCTAAAAGCGTGGTATTCCTCTAGGCTTTGCAAAGCCTCTGCAAAGATCGCATCAATCCCTGTTTTGGCATAGCTCAAAGCCCGCTCAATGGCTGATTCTAAACCCTCTTTAGCCCGCGCGTCTGTGCGGGCGATGAGATAAAAACTAGGATCTATTTTCCTAGCCTCCAAAGCGGCATGCAAGCGATCGCACATCTCTTGGGTTTCTACGATCTCTTTATTGGGCCTATGCCCGCAACGCTTGGCCCCAACTTGATCCTCTAGGTGCATCCCAGCAGCACCATTTCTAATCAACTGACTAACACAACGCCCAATATTTAAGGCATGCCCAAATCCAGTATCAGCATCCACAATTAAGGGCGTGGGGCAGATGGCACAAATGCGGCGCACATCGATACAAACCTCTTCTAAATTGGTCATGCCCAAATCGGGCAAGCCATAGGAGGCATTTGCCACGCCCGCCCCTGAGAGATAGAGGGCTTTATGCCCCACCTTAGTAGCCTGCAAGGCTTGGTAAGCATTGATCGTGCCCACAATTTGCAAGGGCTGATTTTGTGCTAGAGCCTCTCTAAATCTTTGACCAGCTGTCATGTGCGCTCCTTAGGCTAATGAAAAAAGATCGCTAAATTGGTTAAAATCCATCTGTTCCAAGGCGTTTTCGTTAAAAACAACCTCTTCAATGTGGCTAGCGCGCTTGGGGCTAAAGACCTCCCTTAGGGCTAACTTGAATTTTTGATACAACAAGGGCACGCCCTCATCGCGTCTAAAACGATGCCCGATGGGATATTTGACCTCAACTTTCTGCGTGTGGCTCCCATCTTTAAAAAAAGACTTGCACCGCATTGGCAATGGCGCGTTTGCTAGGCTCTAAATACTCCCGTGTGTATGCATCATCAACTTGCACTGCGCTCAAATCTCTTAGCCGATCGATACGCGGATCGGCCGCGCTCTCATCGCTATAAGATTGGGCATCCAAATGGCCATAGATGAGCGCATAGGCGACCATGTATTGGATACAATGATCGCGATCGGCGTAATTGTGCAACGCCCCGACCTTGTTGATGATGCGTTGTGCGCTCTCTTGGGTGGTGATGACAATTTTATCAATGTCCTCTAGCCGTCCCTTGAGCTCATCATGCAAACTCAAGGCGCATTCAACAGCGGTTTGGGCGTGGAACTCAGCCGGGAAAGAGATTTTAAATAATATATTTTCCATCACATAGCTACCCAAAGCTTGGGGCAAATGTAATTTTTCTTGCTTGCGTGTCTGCTGTTTCATATAGACATCTTGAAAGCCCCAATATTGTGCGCTCAAAGCTGAAGGGTAGCCCATTTCCCCTTGCAAGGCTTTTAGGGCTAAATCCACACCCCGCGCACTGGCATCCCCCGCTGCCCATGACTTGCGCGATCCGGTGTTGGGGGCATGGCGGTAACAACGCAAGCTCCCCCCATCCACAAAGGCATTAGAGATCGCATTACGCACTTCCTCAAAACTCCCCCCTAATAGCCCAGTAGCCACCGCACTACTAGCCACCCGCACCAACAAGACATGGTCTAAGCCTTCGGCATTAAAACAATTCTCTAAGGCTAAAATCCCTTGAATCTCATGGGCTTTAATCATGGCGGTTAGAATATTTTTGACCTGTAGGGGCTTTTTATTTTGGGCTAGATTCAAACGGCTCAGATAATCCCCCAACGCCCAAATCGCGCCCAAATTATCCGATGGGTGCCCCCATTCAGCCGCTAGCCAAGTGTCATTAAAATCCAGCCAACGCACCATGCACGAGATGTTAAAAGCCGCACGCACGGGCTCAAGCTGGTAGGGCGTGCCCAGCACCTTAGCCCCTAATGCTCTAAAATCCGCCCCCGGGACACTAGGACCTAGTAACTTGGTGCATTCAGGGTATTTGAGCGCCATTAAAGCGCAAGCAATGGAATCTAATAAACAAAGCCGCGCACTTTGGTAGGCGATCGGGGAAGTAATGGGGTGATCCACCACATAGTGCGCGATCTCTGAGAGCAGGGGATCAAACTCGGGCCTTTTGGTGTCTAAAGTTCCCATATTAGACATAGTTTCTCCTCAAATGTTTGGGGGCATTATAAGATGTTTGGGCTAATTGGGCTCTTTAAAGAGGGCTTGCCCGATACGCACCATATTAGCCCCGTAACTAATGGCAATCTCAAAATCCCCGCTCATCCCCATAGACAGAATCGAGGCTTGGGGAAGTTGATCAAAAATATCTTTGGCATTTTGGAAGGCATGCTCAATTTGGCGGGTATCCTCAGTTTGGGGACCCATTGCCATGAGCCCTTGCAATTCAATTTGCGGGCAGGTTTGTTTGATTTGCTGGTAGGTCTCTAGGGCGCACTCAGGACGCACCCCGCTTTTAGATTTTTCTAAAGAAACATTGACTTGTAAAAGGGCTTTGAGCTTGTAGGGGCTGCGTGCTTGGATTTCTTGGGCAAGGGCTAAAGAGTGGAGACTATGGAATAAAAAAGGGCTTGAGGGCGAGCATTTTATTAATTTTATTGCTCTGCAAAGAGCCTAGCATGTGCCACTCTAGGGGCAAGTCTGCTAAATGCTCTGACTTGGCTTGCAAATCTTGGATTTTATTTTCCCCAAAGGCGCGTTGCCCGCACGCATACAGCGTAGCAATTTGCTTTGTGCTGGCGTATTTGGAGACGGCGATGAGCTGGACGATGTGGTGGCGGCTATAAGCCAAACGGGCTTTTTCAATGCGGCTGATGATTTGATCCAAGTTTTTAGCAAAATCCATCACAATCCTTTAGGTGCTGGGCGACTTGAAAATGTGGTAATGCTTGTAAAGCGGGTCATCTAAAGAGGGGATGAGTTTTTGATCGCATAATTTTTCCAGCACGCTCAAGCTGCAATCAGTCTCTTGTGGCCACTCTTTGGGGTGGCTGTCTAATGCGTTTTTATCCGTCCCATCAATGATTAACAGCCCCTCATGGACGCACACATCGCGTTTGGCATCGATGTTATTCACCACACGCCACAAAAGCATGTAAGGGTTGTTAAGGTCATTTTTAGACGCATCCACAAAAACAAGAATACTCACAAAGGGGCTTAAAAAACTGCACGCTTGAGCCACGGGTAAAAGGGTGCGCCTCTTTTGCACGCCCACAACCGCGATCGGGTTTTTGGTGTGTGTCCCATATTGCTTTAAGATTTGTGCTTCGGGCATCGCCTCTTGGATTTTGGCTAATAACACGCTATCTTTAAGAATACTTGGGGTGTTCTCACTGGGTTTGGTGGCATCAATGCCTAATTTACCCCCAAAGGCATAAGCGGGGCTGGCGTGATCGAGCGCATCGCAAATCCCCTCAGTGATGATGACAGATTGCAAATTGAGGTGGTTTAAGATGTGTTCGGTGATTTTGGGGTAATCCTCTAGGCTGGGCGCATTGGGACCGACAAAAATGGCATGTTTGGCAAAACTCATCTGCCCTGTGCCCCAAAAATGGTGCATGATTTGGCTGGCATGCCCGGGGTAGCTGGGTTTGATTTTGGCTAAGATCAAATTGTGGAAAACCCCATTTTCGGGCATGTGATAATCCAGTAGCCCATGTGCGCTTTTTTTAAGCAAGGGTAAGAAGAGCCGTTCGGTGAAATAGCCCAAGTATTTATCCTCTAAGGGGGGTTTGCCCACCACACTAGCCAAATACACCGCATTAGGCTTAGTGGCGATCGCATTCACTTCCAGCACGGGGTAGGGTTCTTTGGGGGTGTAAAAGCCAGTGTGATCACCAAAGGGGCCCTCAAGACGCAATTCTTCCACATCGACCCAGCCCTCAATAATGATCCCGCAATCTTTTGGGATGGCAATGGGATTGGTGCGTGATTTTATCAGTTGGGGGCGTTGTTTTCTAATGAGTCCATAGAGCAAGAGCTCAAATAAGCCATAGGGCAGGGGGGCTTGGGCACACCAAGTGTAGAGCGCATCGCCTCCAATGGCGATACTCACGGGCATTTTCACCCGTGCTTGGCGGTATTCGTGGAAAAAGTGATTCGCGTCCTTGTGGATTTGCCAATGCAAGCCCAGATGGTTGCGATCATAGACTTGTAGGCGGTATAAACCTAGATTCTTCTTGTGTCCGTCCAAGCTTTGGGTGTAAATTTGGGCGAGCGTGATGAAGGGTCCGCCATCTTTTTCCCAAGTGGTGAGGATGGGCAGATCGTAGAGATTGACCTGATCGCCCATTTTGTAGGTGTGGGTGTCAGCGGACTTGGTGATCTTGGGGGCAAGGTGTCTTAGCATGCCGATGTTTTTGAGCCAATGCCAAGCGTCTTTGAGGTTTTGGGGTTTTTGCAGGCTCAAAAGAGTCTCTAGGCGCGCACAACATGTTTTTATGGGTTCTTGGATGATGTGCTCTAGGCGTGCTTGCGATCCAAAGAGATTCATTAAAACCGGCATATCAAACTGCTTGGAGTGCTTGGCACTCACCGGGTTAGTGAATAAAAGGGCTTGCCCGCCTTGGGGCTTTTTGGCTTCAATGTAGGCGGTGTGTGGGATTTCTAGATCAATGTCTAGGGGCGTGGAGATGACCCGCAATTCGTTACGGGCTTTGAGTTGGTTGATGAGGGCTTGCACCTAGATTGAAACCACATTCACGCCCAAACAATGTGGGATTGTTTGCAACTTGGCTAAAATTTCGGGGTTGATGGGATCATCTACAATGATCAAAGCTAACGCCTCTTTATGGTTGTTACGCCCCAATCTAAAATCGGCGATATTAATGTTGTGCTCGGCTAGAGTTTGCCCTACATTCCCAATCACACCGGGCATGTCCTCATTTTTAAATAAAATCATATTCCCTTGGGGCTTGACATCCATTTCAAAGCCATTAATGTTGGTGATCTTGAGTAGATCGTTGGCAAAGACACTCCCGCTCACTTGCGTGGTTTGGTTGGGTGTGCTTAATTGCAGGGTAACTAAGTTGGTGTAGGGCGTGGCATCCTCTAAAATTTTGGTGTTCAAGGCAATATGGCGTTCTTTAGCTAAAAAGGGGGCATTGATATAATTGACCTTTTCGCTCAAAGAGGGTTTGAGTAAGCCTACAAGGGCGGCACTGAGTAAAGAGGGTGCGTATTCTTTAATCGGACCGGCTAAAGTGAGTTCTAAGAGGCTAAAAGCCCCCTTGTTGATTTGGGAGGATAGAAAGCCCAGTTTTTGGGTGAGTTCCAAATAGGGCTTGGCATAGCTAGCCATCTGCCCCTCTTGGATGGGCAGGTTGAGCGCATTAGGATAGGCACTCCCTCTTAGGGCATCCACCACCGCTTGGGCTGCTTGCAAGGCAATTTGTTCTTGGGATTCCCAAGTGTTAGCCCCAATGTGGGGGGTAACATAGACATTATCAAGCTCCAAAAGCGGGTTAGCAATGCCGGGCTCTTTGCTAAAGACATCGATTCCAAGCCAGCGCACTTTTTGGGATTTAAGGGCTTCATATAAGGCTTCTTCATTGTAAAGCCCCCCTCTAGCGCAGTTGATCAAGATCACGCCCTCTTTCATCTGGGCGATCTGCTCTGCTCCAATGATATTGATCGTTTCCTTGTTCTTGGGGGTGTGGATGGTGATCACATCGCAAGCCAAAATGTCTTTAAAATTTTGGGTGTAGGACACCCCTAGATCGGTGGCTTTGGACTTGTGGATATAAGGATCGTAGGTGATAACCTCCATACCAAAGGCTAAAGCGCGCACGCCCACTCGTGAGCCAATATTGCCAAAGCCAATAATGCCTAACTTCTTGCCATAAAGCTCGCTCCCATACCAATCCTCCCGCCGCCAAAGCCGTTCGTATTTGAGTTGGGCATTTGCGCTGGGCAAGTAACGCACGGCATTGAGCATGTGCGCCATAGTGAGCTCCACAGCGGCAATGGTGTTGGCTGTGGGGACATTCATCACCACGATCCCTTTTTGGGAGCACAGATCAATATCCACATTATCCACACCCACGCCCGCGCGCACCAGCACCTTTAAATCTTTGGCATGCTCTAACATGGGGGGGTTGATGGGGGTCATGCTTCTGGTAATAAGCCCTACAACACCTTTTAGGGCTAGGGGCAGATCGCTTTTGGGCATTTTAGAATAATCTAAAATCTGCACATCCTTTTGCTCGCCCAGTAAAGCGATGCCCTTAGGGTGGATGGGATCACAGATGGCAACTTGCATGGATTTCCTTTAGTTGGGATCAGTCAAAGCGGTAAGGGATTTGGTAGTAACGCAACTCATCTAAGAGGGCTTTGTGTGGGGTGCGGGGCAAATACACGATAATGGTCGTGCCATGCGCTTGTTTGTCTAGTGCAAAATCCACATGGGCTTGCTTTAAGACCTCGTGCAAACAAAACGACTTGTAAGCGTCCAAATTGCGGATGAGCAATTTTTGGGAGTGCGAGCCACCTAAAAACTCAACCCCCACGCGCTTTTCAAGCACGGGATAAGCAAAATCAGGTTCTGAGATGATGGGGGTATCGCTTTGTGGCGCAACGGGCGTATCGGCTAAGTTGGGCAAGGGCAACTTAGGGGCGCTCTTGGGCTCAATTTTGGGGGGGCGTTGCATAAACAAACCCCGCCCCACATAGGCAATGAGGGCAAGCGCAAAGAAAAGCAAGATCAACAAAACAAGCGAGCGGACCTTTGCAATCTTCATTAATCAAGTCAGAATTTACCTAAGATTTTATCTCCTAAGGTCATTTTATCATCACCGGCATTGAAAGCTTGCAACTGCTCTCTCTCTTTCTTGCGTTCCAAACGGCGCACGGAAGCACGGACCTTGTTATTGGCTTTTTCGATCGCCACAACCACGCTGGTGATCACATCATCTAGTTTGATCTCCTCTTTTTTGAGGGGGGGTAAATCCTCGCTCTTAATCAAGACATCAACTCCATCAACATTGACAAACACGCCAAAATCTTTAATATTCACCACCGCACCTTGAATCACATCGCCAACTTTATGTTTTTGGCTAAAAGTTTCCACGGGGGAGGGTTGGGTAAATTTCATCTCCAAAGAGATTTTCTCATTCTCTTTGTTGATCTTTAAAATCTTAACCTGCACCACATCGCCTACCTTGAAGTGATCCTTGCATTTTTTGTCTTGTTCCCAAAAGGCATCTTTGTTGTGTAAAAGCCCATCCACGCCCCCAAAATTGAGGAATGCACCAAAATCGGTTAGGGTCGCTACCTTGCCCTCAATCAAATCCCCTACGCGGTGTTTGGAGATAAACTCATTGAAAGGCTTATCAGAGAGCTGTTTTAAAGACACCCGCAAACGGCGGTTCTTGCTGTCAATCTCAATGATCTTGACATCAATTTCTTGATTGAGTTCTAAGTAGTCTTGAGGGTGCTTGACATTTTTATTCCAAGAGATTTCAGAGATGTGCAAAAAGCCTTCAATGTCATTCCCAATATCCACAAACACGCCGTAGTTTTCAATACTGCTAACCACGACCTTAATGGCATAACCCACTTTAAGTTTGGTTTGGATCTCATGCCATGGGTCTTCCATAGTGGCTTTAATGGAGAGGGAGAGGCGTTTTTTTTCTTCATCATAGGCGAGGGCTTTAACCTGCACCCCATCGCCCTCTTTATAGTGCTTGCTTGGATTGGCTGAACCGCGGTGGCTAATCTCGGTGTAATGCACCAACCCTTCCACGCCATCAACTTCTACAAACACGCCAAAGCTCGTAACGCTTTTGACCACCCCATCATAAATCTCTTGAGATTCAACCAACCTCTTAGAAACCTCATGCTGGTGTTTGCTATAGACATCAAAAAAACGCTTTCTAGAAACGCTAATCAACCCACGCTCGGGGTCTATGGAAGTGATACAAACTTTGAGCCGTTTGCCCAAATGGTTTTCCCCACGCTTAAGGGAAGATTGTGCCTTAGAGAGCGAATATTCCACACCCTCGCGATCCACAAGGACATACCCGCTCTTGCTTTCGCGTACAATCTCGCCCTCGATCATCTTGTCTTTATAATCCTCCCCTAAGGCTTGGATTTTTTCTTGGGCTTTCCCAAAGGCTAGAGCCTTTCTATAAGAAACGCTAACCCGCTCACCCTTATGCGACACATAAACCGGGATTGTATCATCCAGGTTAAAGAGTAAACCCCCTTGCGTGTCCCGAATTTCCTCTAAAGAAAGCCTGCCCTCTGTTTTGCCCCCAACACTCACCATGGCATAGCCCTCTTGCTCGTTGATCGAAACAACCACGCCTTCTCTCACACCCCCTTTTTGCTCCGACTCATCCTCTCCGTGCATATACTCCTTCATGTATTCTTTGAATTCTTCAGACTCGCTCCGACTCTCTAAGGACTCCAATTCTTTACTCATCACAACCTTCTCTAGGGTATTATTTAGCCTATTTTAGCTTTTGTTTCCTTATAATTACTAAAAAGGCACAAAGCAAACTCTCTGTTAGGCTCTTCTTGCGTGCTCAAAAAGATTTTACCCCCTTGTGTCTAGCAAACTTTCTTCAAATCCAAATAAAGGCTCGATGATGTGTGGGCTTGCAGAGATATGCACCACATCAAAACCCTTTAGGGTGTTTTTATATTGCTCTAAGAGGCGTGCGGTGTTCTCATAAAGCACCACAATGTGCAGGCTCAAATGGGGTTCTTGCCACAGCACATGCCCTTGCAAAGCCCCCAAATGCGGGTAAAGTGCGTAAAAGTCCAGCTGTTTTTGCTTGCCCTTTTTGTTTTTAATCTGGATCAACGCCTCTTGGTGCTTGTCCTTGATCACAAAACTAGCCACTTGGTGTTGCAAAGATAAAAGCAAATTGCCCAAGAGCCAAAAATCTTGGCGGCTCTGGGCGTGGGTTAAGTGGGTCACTAATTGTTCGTGATAACCCTTAAAATCCTCTTGCTGTAAAATCTGGTTTAATTGGTGCAGTTCCAACTTTAAGGGCGCATTTTTGAGTTGCTCCATGATTTTGGGCTGGGGGATCAGATTAGAGAGCATGATCGCCCCCACCGAGCTTTTTTGCATGAGCGCCCAATATTTTTGCCCGATGATCAAAGGTTTAGCGCTCTTGGTTTCTAAAATTTGATTGCCCAGTTGCAACAAATATTTATTATCGCCCTTTTTTTCCAGCACCTTTAAAAAGAGGGGCAGGGTGGCGTTAAAGTGTTGCGGGTTGTCCTTGATGATATTTTGGAGTTGCTGTAAGTTCAACAGCGCGCTAATGGGATTGAGCATGGCTAACTTGGCTTATGAAGTTTAAAATCTCAAAACTCAAGGTGAGTTTGTTTAAGTATTTTGTGTGTTGGCTATGTTGCGCGCTTAAAAGCCACATTTGGTTTTGTTCCGATCCAAAGGGCTGGGAGTCTAGGGTGTTTAAGCACACCGCCAAACAGCCCTTACCCCCATTTTGGGGGCTATCTAGTAGTTTTCTAGCGTTGGTGATTGCATTAGTGCCCTCCTCCTCAGCCTTAAAGCCAATTTTAATAAACCCTTCTAAAGAGGCTAAAATATCTACATTTTGCACGCATTCCAAGCTCCAAGACGCGCCCAAGTCTTGCTTTTTGAGCTTGCCCTTATGGGGGGTAGTGGGTTTATAATCGCTAATGGCAGCTAGCATGAATAAAAAGGGTGGGTTTTGCCGGTTTGCCCTCTCTTGCAAGGCTTGCAGAAAATCCGCCCCACTTTGCACGCTTAAGCATCCAATGCCTGCGGGCAACTCTAAAGCAAAAGTGCTAGCGATCAAAGACACCTCAGCCCCCCAAAAATACAACGCCAAAGCTAGACAACTAGCCTGCAGACCACTAGAAAAGTTGGAGATATAACGCACGCTATCAATTTTCTCCAAGCTCCCCCCCCCGCTCACCACCACCTCTTTACCTGCCCAAAAGCTATTTTTGTATAAAGCCTGCACGCTGGCACACACAAGCTCTAAAATGTCTGCCATCGCCCCTTTGCCCTGTGTGTTGCAGGCTAGTAAATCCTCTCTGGGCTCTACAACTACGCAACCCCAAGAGCGCAAACGGGCTAAATTCTCTTGAGTTATGCGCGCCTCTAACATCTGCGTGTTCATGCTAGGGGCTAGAATTTTAGGCGCATGGCTGGCTAAAAAAAGTGGCACTTAAAAGTTGATCGGCTAATCCATGCGCTAGTTTGGCTAGGGTGTTGGCACTGGCTGGAGCGACTAGCACCACCTCTGCCCACTTTGCATAACTAATATGATTGGGGCAATTTGGATCGCTCAAATCCCAGCGTTCGCTTTTGTGTGTGAGCACGGGGTAATGACTCAATGCCTCAAAACTTAAGGGCGCAACAAAGCGCACCGCCTGCTGGCTCATCACTACTTTCACCTTTGCCCCCATTTTGATAAAAGCACGCACCAAATCCAAGCTCTTATAAGCGGCAATCGAGCCACTCACCAACAACAAAATATGGCGATCTTTGAGTAAGGCATTTTGGGCGAGTAAATCTAGAGTTTTCATAGAGTAGCGACCATTTTTAGCAGTTCAGGCGCGCTCAAGCGTTGGGGATTTTCTAGGCTATTGTAGCTAAAGCCCTCAGGGGCGCGTTTTCCTTTCTCACCCAAGAGGGTTAGGCTGTAATCGATGGGGGTTTGAAAAGAGATGGTAGGCTCTAGGATATAAAAATCCTCAAATTCTAGGGCTTTATCATCACGGCTAATCATCACCTCATGGAGCTTTTCGCCCGGTCTAATCCCCACAATCTTAATGGGAATATCAGGGGCTAGGGCTTGCTTGAGGTCTAAAATACTCATGCTAGGGATTTTAGGCACAAAGATCTCCCCCCCATGCATGCGCTCCAAACTGCGCAATACAAAATCCACGCCCTGATCTAGGGTGATCCAAAAGCGCGTCATGTGCGCATCAGTGATGGGGATAAAATCCGCCCCCCTAGCCACCAAGTCCTTAAAAAAGGGCACGACACTCCCCCTAGAGCCCACCACATTCCCATAACGCACCACGCTAAACTTACAAGCAGACTTGCCCTTCATGTTATTTGCACTGATAAAGAGCTTATCACTGCATAACTTGGTCGCCCCGTAAAGGTTGATCGGGTTGCTGGCTTTATCTGTGCTTAAAGCAATCACATGCCCAACTTGTTCTTTTAAACACGCCTCAATGACCGCACTAGCCCCTAAAATATTGGTTTTAATGCACTCTAGGGGGTTGTATTCGGCAATGGGGACATGTTTGAGTGCGGCAGCATGGATACACACATCCACCCCCTGCATAGCACTTGCTAGGCGATCTTTGTCCCGCACATCCCCGATAAAAAAAACGCATTCTAGGATCGCTATAGGTTTGTGCCATTTGGTATTGTTTGAGTTCATCACGGCTATAAATGATGATTTTTTTTGGGGTTGTGCTGGTTTAAGAGGGCTTGCACGCAAGCTTTGCCAAAACTCCCCGTGCCCCCCGTGATCAGCACGCTTTTTTGATCTAAAAATCCCATAAAACCTCCAAAATGGCTATTATAACACTAGCCTAGACGCATGCCATAAAGTTTTTTGCGCTCAGATGAGCTAGCGATGTTTAAAAGTTTGCGGTATTTGGTGATCGTGCGGCGCACCATTTTAAGCCCAAATTTGCGCTCCACCAACTCCAACATTTTTAGATCGCTCATAGGTCTTTGGCGATCCTCATTTTTGACTAACTCCAAGATAAAATCTTTGATCGAGGCGTTAGAAACATCGCCTTCTAGGGCGGTGGTGAAAAAGCTTTTAATGGGGAAAATACCCCTAGAACATTCCAAATATTTATTAGAGATCGCCCGTGAGATGGTGCTAGGTGAGTAGCCAAATTCATTGGCAATATCCACCAAGCGCATGGGCTTGATCTCCTTGCCCTTGAAAAAGTCGTATTGGTATTCCACCAACATTAGCCCGATCTTTTGGATGGTCTGGTGGCGCATTTGCAGGGCATCGACCAAGTCCCTAGCCTCTTTGAGCTTTTCTTTTAGATAGGCGTTGTTTTGCTTGATTTTGACCTCTTCGATGACCACTTTGGGGTAATAGCCTTCGTTGAGTTGCACAAAGATATTCCCCTCCTCTTCAAGCACCAAGAGATCGGGAATGATGGGGGGGATTTTTATCAGCAAAATCCAATGCCGGCGGATTTTTAAAAGAAGTGATGGTTTGCATCGCTTTGGCATAGCTGGGTAGGTGGCTAAATTCTTTATGGCATTCCAAATTTTGGATAATTTGGGCGCATAAGTCGTAGGTGGGCGTGTCTAGTTCGTCATGGTGGTTGAGTTGGAATAAAAAACTCTCTTGCAAAGTGCATGCCCCAATGCCCGGGGGGTCAAGGTAGGCAAAGCGTTGCCGCACTTTTTCGTATTCTTGGGGGCTCACGCCCAAATTCTCTGCTTGCCCAGCTAAATCGCTCTCAAAATAGCCTTCACTATTCAAGTTATCTAAAATGTCATAAGCGATCTGCACGGATAAAGGCGTGGGGAAAAGTGGGGGGATAATTTGTTCGTGCAAACTCTCATACAGGCTTTTTTCATACACACTCAAGGCTTCGATCTTGTCGCTCATGGTGTTTTTTAAGCGGGTATCTCTATGGTGGCTTAAATTTTGGCTCAAACCACTTTGCACGCTCAAATAGGGGTTATCTTGGGCGTAAGCCTGCAAGGTCTCTTCAATCTCTAGGGGGTCGCTTTGCAAAATGGGCAACCAGCTTTTTAATGTGGCACAAAGCTTGTTTTTGGTGGCTAGTTGGGGGCGTAAAATTGCCATGTTAGACCTTAAAATGCTCGCCTAAGTAATATTTACGCACTAGGGCATTTTCATAAATTTGTTCGCTGGTCCCACTGGCGAGCAAAGTCCCGCTTTTGATCACATAGGCTCTATGGCACACGCTCAAGGTTTCGCGCACATTGTGATCGGTGATGAGCACCCCGATATTCATTTCCACCAAGCGTTCGATGATCTTTTGGATGTCTAAAACCGCAATGGGATCGACCCCGGCAAAGGGCTCATCTAGCAAGATGAATTTAGGGTTTTTAATGAGTGCGCGCGCAATCTCCACGCGCCGGCGCTCCCCCCCGCTTAAAGACATGCCCTTGCGATCCTTGATGGCTTGGATATTAAAGGCATCTAACATCTCTTCAATTCTGTTTAGGGCTTCCTTGTTGCTCTTAAAAGTGGTTTGGGCAGCCAACATCAAATTATCCAGCACGCTCAAATCCTTAAAAAATGCTCGATTCTTGGGGCAAATAGCCAATCCCCATATTGGATCGCTTGTGTAGAGGGTAGCTAGAAAGCTCAATATCATTGAGATACACGCTTCCTCCGCTGGGCTGTAATAACCCACAGATCATATAAAAGGTCGTGGTTTTGCCCGCCCCATTGGGCCCTAGCAAGCCCACCACCTGCGCGCTATGCACTTCTAAGGAAACATCATGCACGATCTTAGTTTTTTTGATCTGCTTGCTTAAATTATGGGCAATGAGTTTATCCATCTACAATCTCGTATAAACAACCTTGATCTAGGCGGGTTAAATTCACCACGCACACTTTAAAGCCCGCTTGAATCAACATCTCTTTTAAATCCGCTCCCCACTCAATAAAATGCACGCCCTCTAGCTCCAAATGCTCTAAGATGCCCAAAGCCACCAACTCAGGTAGGGATTTTAAATAAAAATCGTAGTGGTAAATACCAAACTTAGGGGCTTGGTAGGTGTGCAATAAACTAAAGGTGGGCGAAGTGGCATGCGGGGCATTCAGGCTAGCACAAAAGCGTTGCACGAGGGTTGTTTTGCCACTGGCTAGATCGCCTTGCAATAAAAACACAAGGGGCAAGGGGTGGCTAGCGATTTTGGCATAAAGGCTCTCTAGCACGGGGCTTAGATTTTCTAAACTGGCTTGCAAACGCATCAGCGATCCTCTAATTCTTCTATGCCCGTGATACTCAAATGCTGAGTCATCGCTTTCATCAAGGGCTGGTGGTTTGCCATAAACTCTTGGCAATGATTGTGCTTTTGGAGCGCATCGGCTTTCATGGGCTTGATACTCACGCCCTGCCCATAGAGGGCTTGCACTTGCGGCACAATGAGGCTTTTATAGTATTTGCCTAAAATGGCCTTGTCTTGCTGGTTGGCATGCGATTCCCACATTAAAACCTGATCTTTGAAGGAGACAAAGCGGATACAACGCTCAAAAGTCTCGCCTAACTCAGGGTTTGAGAGACGCAAGTGGGCAATGAGTTTAGCAAAGAGCGCGCTAGCATCTAGGCTGGGCGTGGGCTGGGCAGTGGGGGGGGTTGGCTTAGGGGTTTGGGTTTGGGGCGTGTTGGGGGTGCTTGCTGGCGTTTGGGGCTGGGGCATTAGGGCTTGGGGGGTGGGATTAGCGTGTTCTTGGATATAGGCTTGCATTTTAAGCGCGCTTAGGGTGAGCACAAAGCCCCCATCGCTCCCGAGTGCGACCAGCTGTTTGGCTTGGGCAAGCGTGCTTAAAAACTTCTCTAATAGAGTGGTTGGGAAGCGTTGTTCTAACAAACACGCCTTTAAAAAAAGCCCCATTTCCTCTAAGACCATGCTAATTTCATGTTCTTCTAACAAGCCTAGCAAGGTTTGTAATTTTTCGCTCTGTTTGCTAGAGAGGGCGTTAAAAAAAATCCTCTAAAACCTGCGCATCCACCATGCCCAGCATTTGGGCGACACTAGCCGTTTTTAAATGCCCTGCGCTGTAATTGATGGCTTGATCGAGCAGGGTGAGCGTGTCGCGCAAACTCCCCCCCCCACTGCGGGCGATCATCTCTAGCGCCCCCTCCTCATAGGGGATATTTTCTTGTGTGGCAATAAATTGCAAATGCTGGGCGATGAGTTTGGGGGGGATTTTTTTAAATCTAAAGTGCTGGGTGCGGCTTAAAATGGTGGCTGGGAGCTTGAGCACATCGGTGGTGGCTAAGATGAATTTTACATGAGCAGGGGGCTCTTCTAGAGTTTTTAACAACGCATTGAAGGCTTCTTTGGTCAGCATATGGACTTCATCTAAGATAAAAATCTTAAAACGCCCCAAAAATGGGCTGGTATTTGGTCTGCTCGATGATATTACGCACATCCTCAATCCGCCGATTAGACGCGCCATCAATTTCAATAATATCCATGTGGCGATCGCCCAGAGCCTCTAGGCAATTAGGGCAGACATCACAGGGCGTGCTGGTAGGTCCTCTCTCACATTGCAAAGCGCGCGCAAAGATTCTAGCCGAGCTGGTCTTGCCACTCCCACGCAACCCGCTAAACAAATAGGCGTGCGCCAAACGGGCACGATCTAGTGCGAGGGCTAGAGTGGTGGAGACAGACTCTTGCCCGATGAGCTCTTTAAAATGTTTGGGGCGGTATTTGAGTGCTAGAATCAAGAATCGTCCTTTCTGTCATGTTTGTATTATAGCTTAATTTCAGAGTGCTCTAACTTATGGTAGAATAGCGGTCTTTTTGATCAAATCATAGGAGAATTTTATGTTGCAGATGTTGCGTTTGTGGCTTGTTATTTTAATTAGTGTGGGGTGGATACAGCTCGCCTCCGGTGCTAGTTGGCCCCCCATTAAGGGGAAGGCTCTAGCCCTTTCAAGCAATCCCCTAGCCGATCAAATCGGGCAAAAGGTCTTAGATGAGGGGGGGAATGCCATTGATGCGGCTGTGGCAATTGGCTATGCCCTAGCGGTGGTGCATCCAGCCGCAGGCAATATTGGCGGGGGGGGCTTTGCGGTGATTCATTTGGCTAATGGGGATAATCTCACCCTTGATTTTAGGGAGAAAGCCCCCTTAAGAGCCACCAAAAACATGTATTTGGATCGCGATGGCAAAGTGATCCCTAATTTGAGCACCGATGGCTACTTGGCTGCTGGGGTTCCGGGCACCGTGGCGGGTTTGAGTGAAATGTTAGACAAATACGGGACTAAAAAATTAGCCACCTTGATCCAGCCTGCTATTGATTTGGCTGAAAAAGGTTTTAAACTCAGTGCTAGACAAGGGGAAACCATGCTAGCTGCCAAGGAGCGTTTTGCCAAATATGCCAGTAGCCGCAAGTATTTTTTGAAAAAAGGCATGGTGTCTTATCGGGAGGGGGATTTATTTGTGCAAAGCGATTTAGCCAAGACTCTCACCCTCATTAAAGAGCAAGGTCCTAGTGCTTTTTACAAGGGCAAAATCGCCGAATTGATCGCAGAGGATATGCGCCGCAATGGGGGGATCATCACTAAGGAGGATTTAGCACAATATAATGTCGTGTGGCGCAAACCCGTTGTGGGCACTTATCGGGGCTATAAGATCGTTTCTATGGGTCCGCCTAGCTCAGGAGGCACGCACATCATTGAGATTTTAAACACAATGGAGAATGCCGACATTGGCAGCTTAGGCTTTGGCTCTAGCCAAACCATGCACATCATGGCAGAGGCGATGCGCCAAGCCTATGCCGATCGCTCCCTTTACATGGGCGATCCCGATTTTATCACCATCCCGGTTGAAAAACTCACCAGCAAACCTTATGCTAAAAAGGTCTATGAAAATATCCAGCCCAACTTAGCCACTGATAGCACCAAGATCAACCCCGGGTTAGGGCAATTACATGAGGGCAAAAACACCACGCATTATTCTGTTGCGGACAAATGGGGGAATGCGGTGAGTATTACCTACACGATCAACGCTTCTTATGGGAGTGCTGCTGCCATTGAGGGGGCGGGCTTTTTACTTAATAACGAAATGGATGATTTTTCAATCAAGGCAGGTTCGCCCAATATATACGGGCTTGTGGGGGGCGATGCTAATTCCATTGAGCCCAAAAAACGCCCCTTAAGCTCCATGTCGCCAACCATTGTGCTTAAAAACAACAAGGTTTTCATGGTCGTGGGCAGTCCGGGTGGGGCGCGCATCATCACCACGGTTTTACAAGTGATCAGCAATGTAATCGATCATGGCATGAACATCGCAGAAGCCATCACCGCCCCGCGTTTCCACATGCAGTGGTTGCCCGATGAAATCCGTACCGAAAAATTTGGCGTGGTTAAAGATGTGGCAGAAAATCTCAAAAGAATGGGCTATAAGCTTGTGGTCAAGCCCAGAATGGGGGATGTGAATGCCATTGTGATCGATGCCAAATCGCACATGATGTATGGGGCACACGACCCCCGCCAAGAGTATTGATGCAACTAGGTTCTAAAATCCAGCAAGTTAAAGGCGTGGCTTGCAGCTTAGAAATTTTTGAAAGCCCGGTCTTTGGGCTTGTGGCTAAGGTTTTGGGCGCACAAGAAGAGGTGTTTTTGCAAAAATACCCCTTTTTGCAGAGCGAATTTTTAGCCCATGTGGGGGGGGGTGTTCTGCCTGAGATTGGACATGCCCTCGTGGTGGGGGGATTTGATTTAGAGGTGGCTTTTGAACTCTTAGGGCATGCTAAAAGCGTGGCATTTATCCAAGAGGAATCTAAAATTTTACACGCCCTTAAAGCCTTTTTCCCCCATTTTGAGGAAGTGATCGCCCATGCCAACTTCAAACACCATGCCAAGATGATCGATTTGGAAATTCAAAAATACGATCTGATCATCGATTTGCACACGCCCAATGCCCACCAAATCGATGGCTTGCAACGCATGTTAAGCCCTCAAGGTATTTTGTTGTTGCGCGCCCCCCACCCGCTATTAGACCCACAAGGTTTTAAAAGCACCCTCGAGCACTTGCATGGCTATTTTTCGGTTCTCATGCCCTACATAAACCCTTATGATGTGCGCCCCTTGTGCTACCTCTTTGCCTCCAAGCATTACCACCCCGAGGCGGATTTGCGCTTGCAAAAGGTGGATATGCTCGAGGGGCTCAAACACTATAACGCCCAAGTGCATACCAGTGCCTTTTGCCAGCCCAACTGGCTTAAGAGTGCGTATTTAGGGTTGTTGAAAAATTGAGCTTGGCATACGCTTTTGTGCTCACCGGGGGGATTGGCACGGGCAAGAGCACGGCGGCTAATCTTTTACGCCTGCATGGTTACCAAGTGCTGGATGCGGATAAAATCGCCCACCAACTCCTAGACCAACACGCCCTAGAGATTCAAGCCCTATTTGCAGAGGATATTTTAAATGCGGGTAAGATTAATCGCCCCAAACTAGGCGAGCTTGTTTTTGCCAATACAAGCAAACGCCACCTACTAGAGGGCTTTATCCACCCCAAAGTGCGCCAAGAACTCTTAGAGCAAGCCCAAGGCTTAGAAACCCACCGCCAACCCTATTTTTTAGACATCCCGCTTTACTACGAAGTGCAGGGGGTTAAAAGCTATGGGATCACCCAAGTGGTGCTAGTCTATGCGCCTAGAGAAGTGCAAATCCAAAGGGTCGCCCAAAGAGATCATTTAACCCCCCACCAAATCACCCAAAGACTCAACGCCCAAATGGATATTGAGATCAAAAAATCTTTAAGCCCCCTTGTGCTGGATAATTCTAAGGATTTAAAACACCTGCAACAAGAGATCGAGGGGCTGATCTTAGAGCTGCCTAAGATATGCCAACCATGAAGACAAAAACAATCATCTGTAGCCTAGCTTTGTTGTTGTGTGCCTGCGCGCCCAAGCATTCTAGCTTGGCTAGCCAAGTTACCTTTGATATTGGCTATCAAGGCGGGGTAGTCAAAACTTATTGGCGCAAACTGGGCGATAAACCCGCAAAAGAATTTGTTTTGGGGGTAATAATGGGTTTTTCTTATTATGGCGAGACACCTACAAACAAGCACGGATCGCCACACGCACCCTAGAGCCGGGCATTTATTACTTGGCTAGCTTTGAGGTGCAGGTGGGTGATCGCTTGCTTAAAAGCCAAACCACCTTGCCACAATGGCGCACGGGCTGGGATTTTGCCAAAAATGAGCCTTTGTTTTTAGCCTTTGAACTTAAGCCCAACACCCCCTTAAAACTCCCCCCGGTGGAACTTTCTATCCAGCACATTTTAAGGGATAAAAAACACGGGATTAAAGAAAGTTATAAAGCCAATTTCCTTTTAGATGACCCCTTAGGAGTTTGGCAGCGTGGAATCTACACCCGTTCATTTTAAAAGAGAAGTTTGCTATAATCCCCCCTTTAGGAGGCTTGCATGGAAAATCTGCTGATCTTTTTGAGCAATATCAATGTGATCTTTTACATCTTGGGCTATTTGATCGGGGGGATTCCCTTTGGGTTTGTGATGATGAAGGTGCTTTACAAGGTGGATATCACCAAAGAGGGGAGTGGGGGGATTGGGGCGACCAATGTCTGCCGTGTGGCTAAAGGTCTTGATCCCCAAAGGGCTAAGAGACTGGGGAGTATCTGCTTGGTGTTGGATTTGATCAAGGGGATTGTGCCCGTGCTGGCTTCTAAAATGGCGGGTTTGAATTTTGAAGCCCAGTGGATGGTGGCGATTTTAACCATCATCGGGCATTGCTATTCGCCCTACCTTAACTTCAAGGGCGGTAAGGGAGTGAGCACCACAATGGGGGCAGTCCTCTTGCTTATTCCTATAGAGAGCCTAATTGGGCTCACACTTTGGGCAATCATTGGCAAGGGGCTTAAAATCTCCTCTCTAGCCTCCATTGCGGGTGTGGGTCTAGCCACTCTCTTGGTGTTTTTCTTGCCCTCTTGGGGCATCCCAGCCTCTGTTAATATCTTGCATGAGGTGGGCACACCTACGCCGATGGTGCTTGTCTTTGTTTTCACCCTTTATAAACATTGGTCTAACCTGCTTAACTTGCTGAGTGGGCGCGAGAAAAAGATTTTATAGGCTAGCCATGACTTTGTTGATTGAAAATTACCAACTCGATGTGCTCATTGGCACAATGGTGAGCGAACAGAGCCACCCCCCAGCCTGTCTTGATTAATCTCCAAGTGGAATACAACTACCCCCATGATCACAAGGGTAAGGACTATTTGGACTACATGGACTTGCTGGAAGTGGTGCAAAATAAGTTTGCCACCACGCAATACCCGCTCTTAGAACAAGCCCTAGAGGAAATCACGGCATGGCTTAAAACCTGCTTCCCATCGATCACGCATATTGATATGGAGATCAAAAAACCCCAAGCTTGCCAAAAGGCCCTAGTGGGGGCTAGATTGAGCCAAACTTTTGAGGGGTAGTGGTGTGGCAAAATGGGTTGTGACTCTGCTCTGTTTAGCCCTTTTAAATGCATGCCAACAACCCCCCAGCCCCAAGCCCGCAAAATTTGAATTTAACAACACCGAAACCTTTAAACGCCAAGAGTTGCAACAACGCCAAAGCAACCAGCCTAGCGATCTATTCAAAACCGATGCGAGCATCAATGTGTCCTCCAACCAAACCCACACACGCACGCTTTCTAGCGACTTGGCTAGAATGAGCATTGATGGGGCATATCAGTAATGTCATATTCTTGTTATTACGCTGTGATAGCTTTGTGAAAAGATTTTAATGATAACTTCTCTTAAATACCAAAAGCCTTTTCTAGCACCCGATCAAAAGAGTCAAACACATTGCCTAAATCAATAGGGTAACTCTCTTTGCCAATATGAATCTTTTTATTTTGGCTATCCGCACAAATGCGTTTGTTATGGATTTTAAAATGGGTGCTTTTGGGGTAATCTTTTTCTTTATTGTCGTTAATGTAGGGACTAAGCCTGGCGGCATTTTTTTCTTGGCAGTAGAAATAAAAGCCATACCCCAATAGATCAAGAGCCGTGCTGTAATAACGCCTTGTGCCATTGCAAAGAAAAACCCTGATCATCATGTTATCGTGCCATTCAAAAGCAATGCGGCGACTCTCCCTATAAGACCCTTTCTTTTCATTTAAAAAATCAAACAAGCCAGCTTACTTAATCAAGAGTTGATCCCACCACTTCCTTTGTAAAAATACATTGCTTTTGGTGTAGCCCTTCCAAAAATGACACATTTTCTTTTCTAGGTCCTCCGCTCCGCCCAATCCATCCAAGAATGTTTTAAAAATAGGGAAATCCCTTATTTAGGCTTCCCTCTAAAAGATCATGGAGCGCATCGCAATCCAAGAAGTGTTGGGTGGGGTTGTTGCCATAAAAGTAGTTGGTGTAATAAAAGCTATAATCCCCCACACATAAAAATGCCCTTTGGAACAGGGCAAAGTGTTGGTCTAAAAAATCCGCGCTATAAATTTGCATGGTGAGCGTGGCGTATTGTTGGAACTTCGCTAGGTTGGGAGAGTTATAGCTAGAGTTTTTGCTAAATGGGGCTTTTTCATCAAAATGCACATCGCTAAAATTGAGCAAAAAATCCACCCAACCACACAAGAATTTGTGCTTGCTAGTTTCATTGAGGATTGCCTCCCACCCCTCTTTAGTTTGGCGATCTTGTAAGATCAAGCGGGCTTTGCACACTTTAAGGGCGTAAATGTCAGAGTGGAAGTTATGGGTGGGGTGTTGGTCTAAAAAGCGGTAAATATCTTGCGCACCCGGGGCAATAAAATTGAATATTGCCCAAAACTCTTAAGGCTTGTAGGGTCGCCTAAGCGGTGGTTTTCAATGAAGTGCTGTGGCGATGCTTAAGGGCATGGATGCATGCAAGGCTCAAGAAATTTGCCAAAACTTGCCCCTGCATATAGGGGCGCACGAGGTGGTGCAGGGCTTGCACCAAAGGGGCTATAAGGTGGTGTGTTTTAGCGGGGGCTTTACATGGGCGACTGGGTTTTTTTAAAGAAAAATTAGGGCTAGATGGGCACTTTAGCAACACCCTACACACCAAAGAGGGGGTATTAAGCGGTGCGGTGAGTGGTCCTATGATGCGCTCTGACTCTAAAGCCGAGATGTTAGCCAGTCTGCAAGAATTATTGCAAGTCAAGCACACCTTAGCTATAGGCGATGGGGCTAATGATATTAGCATGTTTAAATTAGCTGATCTTAGTGTGGCTTTTAATGCCAAAGAGATCACCAAAAAAAGCCGCCAGCGTGGTGGCACAAACCCTAGACTTGCGGGAGATTTTGGATTATGCTTAACTCCTAAGATAACCTACGGTTTTTGTTGTGTTTATGATCATAAGCCCCTATTTTGTAATAACCTCTTTGATTCCATTAGTCTTGAATCACAGACTCCACCTTACCTATAATCTTTTCATAAGTGTATTCTTTAACCGTATGGTGCATTTCTTGGGACATTTGGTTGTAATAATCTGGATCGCCCAGTAAGGCATTGATTTTTGTAGCCATCTCCAAAGGGCTATTAATGATTAATTCTGCACACAAATCCCGGACATTACCCACATCGGTGCAAATAAAGGGGATACCAAATTGCATGCTCTCCAAAATCACCATAGGAAAGCCCTCTTCATGGCTGGCGTGCAAAAAGAGTGTGGCTTTTTTAAAAATCTCCAACACTTGCTCGCGTGGGAGTTGGTATAAAAAATGCACCTCTCTAGTGCCGTATGTGTGATCCAGCTGTGTTTTTAGAGTCTTGAGAGAATCAAGGGTATCCCCGGCATTTAAAAACCCCACAAAAACCAAAGGAATGTCTGCTTCACTGCGGTAGTAAGCCTCTAGCACGGCATCTTGACCCTTTTCCTTGTAGTAGCTTGAAACATTCAACACATAAGGCCCATCGCTCCAATTCTCTAGCAGGTTGTGGGTTGTGGGTTGTGGGCGTAAATAGCTTCTTGGTAAGGTTTTAGGCGGGCAAATATCTTTTTCAAAAACCCCATTGGGCAACACATCGATATTGGGGCAATAGGGCTCAAAATACGCATACCCATGGCTACGCTTGTGCAAGAAAAAGACCCGATCATAGTCTTTTAAACATTGCTTGAGTTTGGCGCGCAACAAGGGAATGTAGGCGTTTAATCTGTAACGCTCAGGGCTATAGAGAATTTTTTTGGCCCAAAGTTTGAGGCGTTGCACAAAGCCTTTGGGGCCACCATGCATGAGTGCATATTCCCCATGGGATCGCAAGATTTTCTTTTTAGCGGAACACATAGGCAATAAGTCAAAAGTCAGATCACTTGTCCAAGCCCAAATCCCAGAAGCGATGAACAGATCGCACTCAAAGTAATGCACAAAGTCCTGATAGAGTGCCACCTCGCCCTTCCAGCCCTCTTTGTCATAAATGTCCATCTCGATCACAAACAAGCGGGGTGCAATTTCGATGGCTTCTCTGCGTATCGAACCACTAGAAACAATTGAGATACCACCCTCCCTTTTGAGTTGGAGCGGGCCATAGGTGTTTGTTGTGATCACATAGACCACATGCCCGGCTTGGGCTAAGGCGTAGGTGAGATTATAATCGGCAGTGGCTCTGCCCGCCTGTAGAGGGTAATATTGCTCGGTGCTGTAAAGAACAACCATTGGGCATCCTCAATCTAGATATGGCTCATACTAGCTAAACTTAGATTAAAACCAAAATAACGCTAATAATTAACAAGCCTAGCAAGCCCTTGTGTTATAATCCCCTATATTCTCAAACTTAGGATTCCCATGCGCATTCTCTTTTGCACCAGCCAGTATTACCCCTTGCAACTAGGGTGGGCAATGGCAGATTACCACTTGAGCCTAGCCCTTGCTAGGGCAGGGCACAGCGTCTTTGTCTGCACCAGTGATACCGACACGCTCGGGTTGCAAACCCTCCAATGGGAGGGCATAACGCACAACCTCACCAGTGGCAACACCACCAAAGAGGCCATAGAAATCGCCCCTAATCTGTTTGTAATTGGGTTTCATATCTATACGGAAGGCTATTTGACTAAGGGCGAGATTGTTGCTTACCGGGATTTTGTGGTGCATTTTGATGGCGATCTCCTGTTTTGCTCAGGAATTGCCAATGCCCACACCCTGCACTGGGCGTGCGATCTGCTCTATGATTTGTTGCCCACTTTGAAAGTTAAAAAAAATAATTGCGCTTGGAGGATACGCCCCCTATTTGGCAAGACCATTCATGGAAGCGCCGCTTTAAAGAAATCGCCAAGATCTGCTTGCTCCGCTTGGGTAAAGAAAAGAACTATTTTAGGTGGCTCAAACGCACGCTTGAAACGCACCTTAAAGACTTTGATCGTGTGTTTTTCCTAAGCCAAGACACGCATGCCTACCACACTTTGAGTCCCCTTTGTTCTAAAGTCGGTATTTTACCCCATGGGGTTTTACAGACCTACCCTTCTAAGAGTTTGCAACTCCCCTTAAATGTGCCCACAGAACCTAGCGGGGATTTAGAAACCCTGATGCAAAAACCCTATTTGCTCAGTGTCTCTAATTACAGCCTGCATAACAACCATGATCAAATTTTGCAAGCCTATTATTTAAGCCAAGCACAAATCCCCTTGATCTTTGTGGGGTCCTACAACGATTCGCACACCTTAGGCATGCTCAAAACCCGCAAGCAAGAACTCGATGACCAACATGGCTTTAAACCCGTGTTTTTTTTGCATTTTTTAGAACGCCCACAAGTCTTGGACCTCTTTGCCCATGCCACTTTGTTTTTGCACGCTGCCCCCCATTTATGCTACCCCTTGGTGATCTTAGAGAGCATGCAATATGGCTTGCCCTTTGTGTGCATGGATATTGGGCAAGTCAAGCAACTTTGTGCCGATCTGGTGGTGCAAACCCCCCAGAAAATGGCGCATAAAATCGATTCCTTGCTCAGCGACCCGCAGTATTACAACCAAATCGCCCAGACCCTGCATGCCACGATTCAAAACTACACTTACGATCAGATCCTCCCCCCATTTTTAGAGACTCTTAGCGCAGATGGGCGTAGCGTTTGAGAAACAAGCGGTAATAATAATAACGGCGGGTCGTGAAGAAAGCAGAGGTCAAAAAGCGGGTGAGGAATCGCATAGAGGGTTTATAGGTGCTGGTCCGTAAGTCAGTAGAATCGTCTGATGTGATCGTTGAAATCGTGTGGTATTTACTAAACCCCGCACTCAAAGGGATATAGGTGAAATTGGGGATTTTATGGGCATGCACTAAAGAAAGTAGGTTATCAGCTGGCTCGGTGAAGTGCAAACTCGCACTCACAAAGGCTTTTGCTGCCTTGGGAGTGAGGTAATAAGCAGATGCGGCAAAGACATCAAAGGCAGACAAATAAAAATGCTCTTTTAAAATCACTTCAACTTTGGGGTCGGTGGGCAGCACTTGCGACCCGCCTATGTGGGCAATGGCCGATCTTTTGGTTTTGATCTCCCAAAAGGTGGCAAATAAGCGCACAAAATCAAAGGGGCTTTGCACGCAATGCGCCACGCTTTCATAAAAATTAGGTTTGAGCATCACATCATCTTCTAAAACCACGATGGGGTGGTTTAGTTCAATGCACTTAAGCCATAGCATATAATGGCTGGCATAACAACCTAGCTCCTCGGGCAGTAACTCCCGCCCGTGCATGCCTCTAAACCATTCGCTCTCTTTAAGCCATTTAGGGGAATAGGAATTTTCAATCAATCCACTTTTAAAATAATCGCTGTGCTTGTCAATGGCATCAAAAATTTGGAATTGCAATTTGAGATCGCCTTCTTGAGCGGGTGGGTTGTCGATGATGCTTTGGCAATGCGCACGCCGGGGGTGATCTTTGAGTGAAATAAAATAAATGGGTAAGATCATGGACATCCTTAAATTAATCAAAATCCCAAAATGGGCAAATCCTTAGCATTATAACTTAAAACCAGCAAGTAAGGGCAATTACCAACACTTAGCAGGCAACCATGTTTTCTGTGCCAATTTTCTAAAACCACTCAGAGCGCATAGGCTTGCACTTGCTTGTTGTCCTTAGCCTCTAAATCCCAAGCTAAAGCCCCCTCTAAGAGAGTTTGGTAGCCAGCAGGGCTTAGACCCTCTAAAAGCCCTATTAAGCCCACAACATCTTTTGGATCAAAGATAAAGCCATTCACCCCCTCTTGCACCAGCACATGCGCCCCGCACGCCACGCTCACAAATACTGGCAACCCCACAGCCAACGCCTCTTCCACCACCAAGCCCCAAGGCTCGCTCAAAGAGGGCAAGATCAAGCCATCAAAAGCACAAAGAAGCGGGCTTAGTTGGGCATTCTCAATCGCCCCTAAAAACGCCACATTAGGGCTTGCCATTTGTTTTAACGGCGATTCTAACTCTCCTATGCCCACAAGGCTTAAGGAGAAATTAGGCAAGTTGTGGAACACACGCAACAAAAATTCTAAATTTTTAACCCCACTCAAACGCGCCACACAGATGAACTTTTTTTCATAAGAACGCTTATTCCTACAAAGTAGGGGTTTGTGGATGATCCCCACGCCTTGGGTGATTTTGAGCTCCCCCTTAAAGCCTAGCACCTCTAAGAGTTTGGCATGCCCATGTGAGCACACAAACGCCTTTGAGATACGCTTTAAAAAAAAGCGCTTGAGCCACGCCTTCACCCCCCGTGTGGCACTCTCATAAATGCTTGATTCCACCACGATCGCATTTTGGGCCTTAGAGCTGGCTAGCACCCCTGCCCAAAACTCCAAACAATCCCACCCCCCCACTAGCAACCATTTATAGGGCTTTTGCCTTAAAATTTGGACTAATTGGTAACTATTTTTCCACAAGGGGCGTTCTTGCAAATTGCCCGCAAAAAGGGTGGTGTGCTCAAAGTGTGCATTTTTTAAACCCGTAAAATCCCCCGCGCGCTTTTCTTTAGTTTCAGATGCCAAGAACACCACAAAGATTTTTAAGGATTTGGCTAACTCGTTGTAAAGATTGACCTTGTAAAACACGGGCAAGGGGGTGATGATCACATAATCTAGACTTTGAGCCACTTAAGAGCCTTTTTAATGTAAAACTTAGCCAAAATCCATTTTTCAATGGCTTTGAGCACTAGGGGCGGGGCGATTTGGTGGCGCGCCTTGATTGCCGCCCATTCTTTAAAAATCTCTAACTCTTTATCGGTCCCTAGCCCATCTGCACGCCAGCGCGCCAAAACCTCACTTTTAGCCACAAATGTGGGGAAGTTGTGGAAACAACGCAACAAATGCTCATAATCCATGCTAAAGATCAAATCTTCATCAAAGAGCCCATAGGTATTAAAATAATCCTTGTGGGTTAAAAGCCCTTGGTGGTGGATCATGTGCCAACGCAACACATTTTTATTAAACCCGTGCAAATCCTCAGAAGTGTAGATCACGCGATCATGTTCATCCACACGCACCACCCGCGCGCTCACTAGCATTTGCCCCTGCACGCCTGCCATCACTTCTTGTAAGGCATTAGGGGCAACAAAGCCATCGCTATCACCCTGAAAATTAATATAATCCCCAAAAGCCAAGCGCACGCCCCGATTGAAAGCCTGCGCAATGCCCTTGTCTTTAAGACTCATAAAATAATCAATTTTGTTAGCATAAGTTTGCAAAATCTGCAAAGTGCTATCAGTTGAGCCCCCATCGATGATCAATAATTCCAAGTTGCCATAACTTTGATCCAAAATGCTCTGCAAGGCCGCCTCTAGGAATTGTTGGCTATTCAGAGTTGCCATGATCACACTCACTAAGGGTTGATTAGGCATGCTGTGCTTGAAAAGCCCCTTAGTCCTTAAGCCCCCTTGCAGAGTTGCCCTAGGGTAAGTGATGAGTCGCTCAAAATGCTTAGAGTCTTCTAGCTTGGGGGGGTTATCCATGTAAAATGCCCTCATAAAGTGTAATGTATTTTTTTGTAACCACCTCTTGGCTAAAATGTGTTTCTGCGTGCATGCGCGCATGCGTGCAAAGCTTGGGATAATCTGAAGTGTTTAACACCCATGTTATCCCCTCGGCCAAGTCCAGCACATCAAAGGAGCGGGCTAGATAGCCATTTTCTTGGTGGTTGATTAAATCGCCATTGCCCCCCACGCCAAACGCCACAACGGGCGTGCCGCATGCCAAACTCTCTAAAATCACATTGCTTAAATTTTCTTGACGGCTGGGCACGACCAGCACATCCACCGCATTATACAACGCCACCAAGCTAGCGCTGTCAGCGAGCGCGCCTAGATAGTGGCTTTTAAGTGGCAAATGCGCGGGGAGTTTTCCAGCCCCAAAGATCACCAGCTCGATTTGTTGCCCTTTAAGGTGGTGCAGGGCTTTTAACAAGAGATCTGCGCCCTTAATAGGGTTGCTTGTGTCCATAGCCCCAAAAGCCACTAATGGGTGGGGGGTATCCAAGCCTAATAATTGTTGGCAAACTTGTTTGTTTAGGGGCTGGTAGTGGTGGGTGTTGATTGGATTGGGGATCACGCAATGGGTTTTATCTTGGAGCAAAACACTCTGTCCAGCCCGTGTGCTGATCCAATGACTCACACCCACCACGCATAAATGAGGGATTTGCGCATACGCCCGTTTTTTCATGTTAAAGCCAAAGGTGGCTAGATCGTAATCAAAGGGGCTATTTAAAATACAAGAATGCCTATAGGCATGTTCGTTTTCATCATCATAATAATGATCCCCACCGCTAAAAGCCCACATGTCATGCAAGCTCCACACCAAGGGTGCGGGGATTTTGCGCAGATCGTAGATGGGGATCACCCCCCGCCCAATCCAATGCAGATGCACGATGCTAGGCTTGATCTTTTCAAGGGCGCGCAACACCCCACTAAAGGGCAACCACCCGATGTTAAAAGTCCCCTTTGTGCGTTTGGGGTAGAGCAAAATCGGGGCTTTGTCCAAATAAGGACGTAAGCGCGCCCAAGCTTTGCTAAGACCTTGTGGGCTTAAAATGCGATCACCAAGCACACCCCCCCGTGTGTCTTGCACATAGACTAAGCTATCCACCCCCGCTTGCACGAGCGCGTCATGCAAACGCAGAGTAGCCCGGGCTGCTCCGCCGGTGAGGGTGGCGTTTAAATGCAGGATTTTCACAGGGTGGCGATCCGGTGTTTGCGTAAACGCCAAATTTCATGGGGTCTAAAATTCTCCTCTAGCATCACTCGGGGCAAACAAGTTAAAAAATCCTTGTGCTCAGGGTAGAGCGTGCCCCGCCTCGTGGTAACCGCGCTTTTTAACCCTAATTCTTGCACCACCTCAACCTCCCTTAGCCCCGCTGTCCCCACTCTGCCATAGGGGTAGGCAAAATGGCGGATTTTTTTGCTCCAAATGCGTTTGTAAAATGGCGTTACCTTTTTGAATCTGTTCTAATACACTCTCTCTTGTGGGGAGTTGGCTTAATTTGGGGTGGCTTTTGGTGTGCCCGCCGATGGTGCAAAGCGGTTCAGCATGGAGGGCTTTTACCCCCTCCCAGTCCAGCATTTCAAGCCCATCACTCCAATCTAGGCTATCTGCCTCTATGCAATCGATAAGATCGGTGCAAATATAAGTTGTGAAGGGTGCGTTGTGGGCTTTAAAAATGGGGAGGGCATGATCTAGGGCGCATTGAAACCCATCATCTAAGGTCCAATGCACGATCTTAGAAAAATGTTTGCCCTTTTGCAAAAGATCGCAGATTTCATCCATGCCCACAAAGCTAAAGCCTTTGTCTTTTAATAAAGCCAAAAAGGTGTCTAAAAAGGTGGTGGAAACCCCTATGCTTTTGGGTAATTTTTCTTGCGTATCCACCACGCGGTGGAGGGTGAAAATCACGCCCTGCCCTTGGTAGTAGTGGCGCACAAGGGGATTATGGGACAAATCAGCCAAAATCCGTTTGCACGCCTGCTTTAAGATTTCTAGCACAAAAACCCTTTTCTCTTATACTAACATGGCAAGACCCGTGTAGAACTTAACCACTTAGGGCAAATGAGGGGAGTCTTTGTGCTATAATAAAAATCCTTAGGGCTAAAGCCCATATAAAACAAATTAAGGGAGATAGGATGAAAAAATTTGCCATAGCAGCGTTACTGGCATCTGCATTGTTGCAAGCCAATAGTTTAGACACCACGAAAGTTAGCATGTCTTTTACCGCTTTTAAAACGGCTAAAAAGGTCGGTGTAGAAGGCACTTTTGACCATGTGCTCTACCGCTTTAATAAAGACACTTCCAGCGTGGCACACATGCTGGATAAAGCCACCGCTACAATCAATGTCGCCCAAGTTAATTTGCACGATGAAACCAAAACTAAAAATGTCAAAGAGGCGTTTTTTGATCAATTCAAAGATCAGAGTCTCAAGGTAACTTTTAGGAATGTGGTGGCTGGGGAAAATCAAGGGACTTTATTAGCCTCTGTGCGCATGAATGGTAAGAGTGTGAAAGTGCCCATGAGCTACACCATTAAAGATAAAGAATTGGTCGCTACAGGCGTGCTAGACATCATGGAATTTGGTTTAAAAGATGCCTTCCACAAACTCGCTGCCGCTTGCAGTGCCCAGCATGAAAAATTAACTTGGTCTCAGGTACAAATCACCTTTAAAGCTGGACTCAAAGATTAAACATGGCTAAAAAAGAATTGGGGCATGCGCTCTTGCATAGCATCAATGATTTTAACGAAGCCAAACAGGTGATCGCTGGGGGGGTTAATTCCCCCGTACGCGCCTTTAAAAGTGTGGGGGGCACGCCGCCCTTTATCTACAAGGGGCAGGGGTGTTTCTTGCACGATGTGGATGGGAATGTTTATGTGGATTTCGTGCAAAGCTGGGGTCCCTTGCTCTTTGGGCATGCTAATAAAGAGATTGAAGAGAGGGTGGTTGAAACCTTGCAACGGGGATTTAGTTTTGGTGCGCCCACAGAGTTAGAGACCACTTTAGCTAAAAAATTGGTGTTGGGCTATGAAGGCTTAGAAAAGGTGCGTCTAGTGAGTAGCGGGACAGAGGCGACCATGAGCGCAATCCGCTTGGCGCGCGCCTTTAGTGGCAAAGATGATATTTTAAAGTTTGAGGGCTGTTACCACGGGCATAGCGATAGCTTGTTGGTGGGGGCAGGTAGCGGGTGTGCCACCTTTGGCGTGCCCTCTTCGCTGGGTGTCCCACAAGATTTTAGCCGCCACACTTTAGTCGCCCGCTATAACGACACCGAGTCGCTCAAGGCATGCTTTAAACAAGGCAATATCGGCTGTGTGATCATTGAGCCCATTGCGGGGAATATGGGCTTGGTGCCGGCTCAATTGGAGTTTTTGCAAGAATTGCATGCCCTATGCGCTCAACATAACGCTGTGCTGATCTTTGATGAAGTGATGAGCGGGTTTAGAGCTTCTGCTAGTGGTTCGCAACATTACCACCATTTAGTGCCTGATTTGGTTACCTTTGGCAAGGTCATCGGGGGCGGATTGCCTTTAGCCTGCTTTGGGGGGCGTTCTGAAATTATGGACTTGCTAGCCCCTGTAGGGGGGGTCTATCAAGCCGGCACGCTGAGTGGTAACCCTGTGGCTGTGGCGGCTGGGATTATGGCGTTAGAAAAAATCCAACGCGATCCCAAACTTTATGACAGATTGCAAGCCCTAGCCTTGCACTTTAGCACGGGTCTAAAGCAAGCCGGAGAGGCGCATGGCTTTAGCGTGCAAACTTGCGTGCGGGGGAGCATGTTTGGCTTTTTCTTTAGTGCCCAAGAGGTGCAAAACTTTGAACAAGCCAAGCAGAGTGATACTAAGCTTTATGCCACCTTCCACCAAAAAATGCTCCAAAAGGGCGTGTATCTTGCCCCCTCAGCCTTTGAGAGTGGCTTTATCTGCACGCCGATGGATATAGACATCTTGGATCAATGCCTGCAAAAAGCGCATGAGAGTTTTGAGGAAATCAAGCATGGAGTCTGATCCCAAATTTAAAAAGGTGATCGAGGGGGCGGACGCTTTGAGTTTGGGGATTTCCATCGTGGTGGCGATCTTGATTGGCATTGGGATTGGCTATGGTTTAAAAAAGCTGACCGGTCTAACTTGGCTTTTTTGGCTGGGCGTGGCGTGGGGGGTTGGGGGGGCGATCTTAAATGTCTATAAGGCTTATAAAAGAACTAAAAAATCCCTAGATGAGCTAGCCAACGATCCTAAATACCAGATTTTCAAAGACAAACCTTGATGTGCTTAAAATGCGTTTTGGTGTTGCTAGCCTACCATGCTTGCTTGGTGGGGCTAGTGGCGTGGCAGTGGGGGGGGTTGGGCGCGCTCAACTTTGGGGCGAGTTTTTGGGGCTTTTTCTTGATCTTGCTGGCGGGCTATCAAAAGCTTAAGGGCGTGTTGCAAAACACCCAAGCGGACAAAACACCCTCTAAATTTGCCCATTTTGCTTTGGGGGTGCAAACCTCTATAAGCTGGCTCAAATTAGGGGCTTATGCGCTCTTACTTGTCTGTTTGTTTGTGCTGATGGATTTTAAAATCTTTATGCCCCTGCCCTATCTGTTGGGCTTGGGGGCTTGCTTGATCGGGGTTTTGGGCTTGCGTGCGCTTAAAAAGCTCACCGCAAACTAGCTTAAGACTTTTTGAGCACTCTAGGATTGCCAAACCACAGATCGATGAGCGCGCGCACGCCCCCCTCCTCCCCCGCTCTTAGTTGAAACCACAATCCCGCTTAAGGCTTTTAGGTGGGGGTGAGCATTGGCGACACAACCCTTAAAGCCTACATGCTCCAACACAAGCAAATCATTAATATCATCGCCTACATACGCCACCTGCGCAGGGGTGATATGCTCTTGGGCGCAAATTTCTTGCAACGCCTCTAGCTTGCCCTCCGGGGTGCAACCTTGATAGAGGTAGTCCATTTTGAGCCGTTTGGCACGCTGTTCCACAATGGGCGTAACCTCGCCAGTCAAAATCCCTATTTTAATCCCCCTAGCCTTGAGCAACTCAAAGCCAATCCCATCAGCCACGCTGAATTTTTTAAATTGCGCGCCATTTTCAAGGTAATACATCCCCCCATCAGTCAGCGTGCCATCACAATCGCACAAAAATACCTTAATATCGTTCATCTTAATCCTTTTGGCTCAATGGCGGCTATGATAGCCAAGCAAGGCGGGCATGTCAAGCCCTAAAGCATGGGGCTTAAATCTTAGGGGATGTCTTTGTTTGTTATGGGGCTTAGGGCTCCAAGCTTCTAAGTTTCATCTTGAGATACCAACTGGGATGTTTGGTGAGGCAACGACAATCATCAAACATGTTATTTATGTTTGTTGCATTTGAAACCTGCCAAGAATCTAGATTTTGCTTGAAATTATGACAAGCATAAAACATAACTCTCATATTCTCAACATTTAATGTGTTCCAATTGTGCAAGGGTTGGTTAAAGTTTCTGCAGTTAAAGAACATACCCTCCATGTTTTCTACCCTAGAAACACTCCAATTACTTAAGGGCTGATCGAAACTTTTGCATTCGCTAAACATGCAACACATACTTGTTACATTCGCAACATTCCAACTTTCCAAAGGTTGGTTAAAGCTAGTGCAACCATAAAACATATTGGACATGTTTGCAACATTAGATACATCCCACTTCTCCAAAGGTTGGTTAAACATTTGGCACCCCCAAAACATACACTTCATTGTTTCCACTTTAGAAACATCCCAATTAGAAATATTGTAGTTAAAGTGGATAGCATTCCAAAACATGCCCTCCATGTTAGTTACATGGGAGACATTCCATTTTTCTAATCCATCAAAATTTTGGCGTTCAAAGGGCGTATCTGTATCCTCGTCCTCAGTTTCATGCGAAAACACATAACTTAAATCCGTAATCTTGCTAATATCAATATCCCCCAAATACACGCTCTCATCGGCGACCAACTTTTTAAGCTCCTCCTTGCTTTGGGGGCAATATTTCTTGGCACCCTTAGGCGTGGCAAAATTTTGGGGCGTGGGCTGGCTGGGTTTAGATTGTAGCCCCTCTAGCACGCTTTCTAAATCGCTAATGCTTGTCTGTAAGCCCTCTAGCACTTCTAAGACCTCTTGGGCACTGCTGGGTTTTTCTAACACGCCCAAAGGTGCGGTCATCTTGGCTTGGGCGTGTTTGAGTTTAGTCAAACTCTTTTCTAACTCTAAATCATCCTCTTTTAAGCTAGCATAATGATCTCTTAAAGCCTTGAGCACACCGCTTAAAACTTTGCTAAATGCGCTCAAGCTGGCATAAAGTTCCTTAGCCTCTTGCTGGACATCTAAGCCCTCTTCTAGGGCACTTTTGCCCAAACGCATAGCCCGCTTAATATTCTTAAACCCTTGTTCTAAATTTTCTAATGCTTGTTGCATAAAAACCTCCTCAATTAATATAGGACCTAATTGTAGCATAAAAGAAGTCTCATAGCACGGCGTAGAGTTTTAAAAAGCATAAATTTGGGAACAACAGATAATTATGCTTGCAATAAAAAAATGTTTAAGGAAAAAGACGCTATAATGGTCTCTTTAGTTGCTCTCTTAAGGGTGGTTGTTTAGTGCTTTTGTTAAGGGCTTATAGCTCAGGTGGTTAGAGCGCACCCCTGATAAGGGTGAGGTCAGAGGTTCAAGTCCTCTTAAGCCCACCATTCCTTTTTACTTCTTTTTTTGGGGGGATTAGCTCAGTTTGGGAGAGCGCCTGCTTTGCACGCAGGAGGTCAGCGGTTCGAGCCCGCTATCCTCCACCATTTAGCCAAGTTTGCTTTTAATCCTAACTTTTTACACCAAGTCTTAGAATACACACCGACCTTTATTTTTTGGAATTTATCCCACATGGGTTTTTCTCATTGGAGCAGACCTAAAACATAGGCACGGGTACGCGGTAGGCAAAATTCAATAAAATTGTGCCCAGCCCCTCAAAGTCGATCTCTAATTTGGCTTCTTGCACGGATAGATAATCCAATTTAGTAAAGGCGACCAAATAGCCCTTAGCGTATCGGTTGGTCGTGTAAAGCACATCATCAAATTCAGCTTTGCTAATCTCACGGCTCCACATGGGTGTGAGCGCACCACGAGTTCCATAGAGTTTATAAGAGATCATGTCATTCTCATAGATGCTAAAATCTTGACTGAGCACCTCCACAAAGAAAAATTCGCGTTCATGGTAGAGCACGGGGTCCACATCGTTTAAATGCGTGGCAAACACGCTCACCACGGGGCGTAAATTTTGGATGATCTCGCCTTTGCGGGTCGCTTGGGTGCGTTTTTCGGCTAAAAAGTCAGGCTTATAGGCTTGGTGGAACCCTTCCCCACACCCTGCCCACAACAACACCCCCAAGAGAAGTAAAATTCTCATGTTATAATCCTCCCATCTTGATTGAAAGCCCATAGATGAACCTTATTTTAACCCAAGATTTGCACGATGCAGAGGTTTTAGCCCTCTTAAAGCGTGCCAATACATTTTTAGCCCAAGATTTGCAATATGGAGGGTCTTTAAGCCATAAAGTCATTGTGGCGTTGTTTTTTGAGCATTCCACCCGCACGATCGCTAGCTTCCAAAATGCCGCCTTTAGATTGCATGCCAATTTTAACGCCTTTAATATCCAATCTAGCTCGACCAAAAAGGGCGAAAGCTTGCTAGACACGCTTTTAAACCTGCAAGCCATGCAAGTGGATTTGCTCATCACCCGCCACCACCACTCCAGCGCAGCGCATTTTTTTTGCCAAACATTTAACATGCCCGATCATCAATGCCGGGAGCGGATCGCTAGCCCACCCCACCCAAGCCTTGCTGGACTTGCTCACCCTCTATAACCACTTCAACGGACAATTACAGGGCAAAAAGATCGCCCTTGTGGGGGATATTAAAAACTCTAGGGTGGCTAATAGCAATATCCACCTGCTCCCCCGCTTTGGGATTGAAGTGATCTTGGTTTCCCCGCCCCATTTTCTACCCCAAACCACGCTCAGACACACGCCAAATTTACAAGAAGCCTTAGAAGAAGTGGATATTGTGATGAGTTTGCGCACCCAGACAGAGCGCCATTCCTTGCAAACCTATGGGTCATTGCAAGATTACGCACACCATTTTTGCTTAAAACAATCCATGTTAAAAGACAAAGAGATCATCATTTTACACCCCGGACCCGTGCACCGAAACATTGACATTGAAGACTCTTTATTAGACGATCCGCGTTGTAAAGTCTTAGAGCAAGTCAAGCTAGGCGTGGCGTTACGCATGGCATTGCTCGAATTGATGTTAGTTGAGCCTAGCGAGTATGGTGCTAAAAGCACTTTTAAAAGCGTCCAAACCCTTTTTTAAGAGTTCTGAATAGAGATTAGAATCTAACAAATCCGTAGCCGTTGCGTTGAGGTTTTTAGAAAGGGTGGGGGTTGGGCTAGGCTCGTTGTAGTAGGCGTGCAAAGCCTCTAGGGGGGCGGTGCTGATACTATGCTCTAATTTGAGGGCTTGGAGGTAGTAATCTTTGGGCAGACTGGGGTCTTTTACCCCTGTGCTAGCAAAAAGGGGGTAAATGGTGTTAGACACCTCCCGCACCTGCTCGTAGCACGCTAGGGCGTTGCCAATCCCGATTTTGTTTTGCAAATGTTGTTGGGTCCCTAAAGAGAGGTTATGATACTTTAACAAGTCATTAGCCCGTGCATCCACCCTAGAGACAAAGATACTCACCACCGCCATCGGGGCTCTTCTTAGGGCTAGGGCACATGAGCGCGCCTGCTTAGGGCTAAAAACTAAGGTGGCATTTAAGGGCATGTCCTCACCCTCTGCCAAGCGTTCCATCACTTTGATTCCCTCGTTGGTAGCGGGGATTTTGATCATCACATTAGGCATGCCAATACGCTCAAATAACGCCCGTGCCTCTACAATGCTGAAACTAACATTATTTGCCAAGTTGGGATCAATTTCTAAGCTAATATAACCCGTGGCTTTGTTTTTCTCCCATAGGGGCAATAACATGTGCGCGCATTGCTTGATGTCCTCAACCACCAAAGATTCATAAATATCCTTAGCCGGGGTTTGAGTGGCTTTAAGCTGGCTAATGCTCTCTTGGTAGGCGGGGGAGCTCAGGGCTTGGGCAAAAATAGTCGGGTTAGAGGTCGCCCCAAAAATATGCCCCTTGTCTAAGAGCCCCTTAAACTGCGTGCTTAAAAAAGTGCGCTCGATAAAATCACACCACAGATAATGATCTTTCATGTTCTCTCCTCAAAGTAAGTTTTCACCACTTCTCTATCATCAAAGGGGAGGTTTTGATCGCCAATGATCTGCACGCTCTCATCGCCCTTACCCAAAATCAACAAGACCTCATCGCTTTTGAGTGCCTCAAGGGCTAGAATAATCGCCTTTTTGCGATCCACCTCCAAGATCACTTGGACGCGCTTGTGCTCAGGGATACCCGCTAAAATCTCTTGCATGATTGTTAGGGGGTCTTCATATCTAGGGTTATCTGAGGTGATATAAACCTGCATGGCATGTTGGCTAGCGATCGCGCCCATTAAGGGGCGTTTGCTTTTATCGCGATTACCCCCTGCCCCAAAAAGGGCTTTGATCTTGTGCCCCTTAAAGCTATTAAAAATCTGTTCAAACCCATCGGCGGTGTGGGCAAAATCCACAATCACTAGAGGCTTAGAATGCGCCACCTCCATACGCCCCTGCACGCCTAAGAAATTTTGCGCCAATGTGCTTAAGCTCTCTAAGCTCTGCTTTGTTAAAAGCTTCACGCACAAGAGCCCCCCCAAGAGATTATAAAGATTGTGTAGTCCCATTAAGGGGGAGTGCAACAAACACGCCTCATGTGTGCTCTTTTCTAGCGATCGATACCGCAGACTGGGATTTTCCCAAAACTCCACATGCGCGCCTAAATTGGGCAATAAAGAATACGCGCTCACGCTCAAATGGCTTTTGGCTTCAATGCCATAGCCATAGGCGTTTGTGGGGTTAAAACGCACATGGGGATCATCGCGGTTAATGACTTTTAAGCCCGTATCTTGCAAGAAGGCGTTTTTAACTTGGCGGTAGGTGTCTAGGTTCTTGTGGTAGTCAAGGTGATCGCTAGTGATATTGGTGATCACCTTAGCGCTAAATTCTAGCCCCAAAATGCGCTCTTGAGCGATGGCATGCGAGCTAACCTCCATCACAAAATAACCTGCCCCCTCTTGCTTGGCGCGTTCAATATCGCTATAAAGTTCCAAAAGTGGGGGTGTGGTCAGTCCTTTAGGCTTTAGGCGTTGATCGTTGCAAAAAAACCCCCTTGTGCCCAGCAACGCACAAGAGTAGCCCAAATCCAAGAGCAAGGAATAAATCAAGCTCGCAGTTGTGGTCTTGCCATTGGTGCCCGTGATCCCAATGATTTTAAGCCCCAAATCAAAATGATTTTTCAACTCTGAGGCATGGATATAGGGCGTGTTGGGGAATTTTTCTAAGTGGGCTTGTACGAAGGCTTGATTACTAGGGGTTTTAAGCAACAAGCAATGTGGATCGCCCAAATCACGGGTATCATCGCTAATGGCACTAAAGACCCGCCCGCAAGCATCAATTTCTTTGGCAAGTTTCATTTTTTTGGATGCCTTGAGGGCTTGTTTTTCTAGGAGCAAGGCTTTTTGCAAGATGGCACTAATGCGTTTGTCATACCAAAGCAACTCACGCATGTTTTCAATATAAGAGATCGACATCTCATAAAACTGGTTGGCGACTAGATTGTCTAAAAACTCATAAAAGTCCTCTTTTTTATCAAAGATCACTTTGGTGCTAAACATGAGATTTTCAAAGACCTCTTTAAAATTCTTGCCCGCACACATCGCCTTAAAATCAGCGTATAAAATCCCATCCAAGCTCTCCGCCTTGAGCTGGTTTTCTTGCCCGAACATCTGTGCCATTTTGCTCAAACTCTCATCAAAGGAATTGATCAAATCCAAGATTTGGTTTTGGATACTGGTTTTATAACGGCGTGGCTGGGAGTCTAGGAGGTTTTGGTAGAGCTCATAAAAACTATGGGCTTCTTTGGGGAAATCTAGGGCGATGTCGCTTAAGAGCAAGCCGATCTTGGCATGCGCATCCAAAGGTTCTAAAAACAAGGCTTGGGAGAATAAAAACAACGCCCTAAAATATTGTTTTTGCAAAAAAGCCTTATAGCCTTGCGTGTTTAAGGATCGCTTCTTAGGATCGCTTATGGACATGCGCCCTCTTTGAAAAGTTGCCGGTATTGCTCTTTGGACACATGCACCACCTGCATATCAGGGTGAATCTCCTCTTGCAAGCACCGCTCAATGCCAAATTTAAGCGTGTTAGCGCTACTAGGACAGCCCTTGCAAGCCCCCTCTAAGCTCACATAGACTTTAGCCTCTTTAATCCCTAACAACACCACATCGCCCCCATCCCTTAAAAGCATGGGGCGGATTTTCTCTAGGGCTATCTCTACGGGTTTTTGTAATTCTGCATCGCTAAAAACCATCATCACTCCTCAAGACATTTCATTATAGCTTATATCGTATTCTGAGCAACTTATAAACATGAGCCCTACAGCAATAACTTAACCAGCCCAAAGCCCCCCACCAGCAACACGCCCCATAAAATCAAAGCCAAGCCAAAAAGCCTTGCCCCCCAGTGCTAAAAACTGCTTTAAATTGACCTGCAAGCCCAAAGCCACCATCGCACACACCAAGCACATAACCGAGAGTTCCCGTAAAATCTGCACGCCTTGCGTTAAGGCTTGTGGGCTCACAAAGCCACCCAGCTCAGGCAAAAGCGAATGCAACACCACCACGCCCAAAAAGGCAAAGGCAAAATAGGGGATTTGTAAGGGCGTTTTTTGCGTGCTGGGTGTAGCGCGCTTGAGATAGAATAACACCCCTAAGAGCAAGGGGATGAGCATGATCACACGCACCATCTTCAGCGTGATCGCTACCTTTTGAGCCTCTGCAGAAATGGCACTGGCCGCCCCCACCACATTAGCCACCTCATGCAAGGTCGCGCCAATATAGACCCCCTCATGCAAGGGGCTTAGTGGGATCAAGCCTAGCTGGTAGAGCAGGGGGTATAAAAACATGCTTAATAATCCAAAGACAATCACCGAACCTACCGCCACCACGCCCTTATGGGGTGCGGATTTTAGCACACTCTCTAAGGCTAGCACGGCGGCCGCCCCGCAAACCGCACTCCCACACGCCACCAACATCGCTAAATCCAGCTCCAAGCCCATTTTACGCCCCACATACACGCCCAGCAAAAACACCCCCACCACCACGATTAAAGCGATGATCAAGGGCATATAGCCATAGTGCAAGATGTCATGCAAGGTTACATTAAAACCATAGAGGATAATCCCCAAACGCAAGAGTTTTTTAGCGCTAAATTGCACGCCCGCCTGCGTGGCTGTAGCAATTTTAGGATAGACAAAGGAAAATCCAAACCCTAAAAACACCCCCACTAACAATGGGGAAATGTGGTGCTGTGCTAGCAGGGGGAAATGCGCCCCATAAAGTGCCAACGCACCCAGCCCAGCCACAAAGACAAGCCCTAAAAACATTTAACTCCCAAGCGTGGTTTTCACTAGGATAGCACAAAAGGGCAATAAGGGCAATATTAGATACTAGATCGGCTATCTGCTAGGGGGATTTTTAGAGATTTTGGCTTGTAGTTTCCGCTCTGTTTCGCTTAAGGGCTCTACACTCTCTTTAACCAACATGATCACACTGCAATCATCGGTTGTTTTTTCTTTAACCCGTGTTTTTAGCAGAGTTTTTAAGGAATCTTGCACTTGATCGCGCATGCCCGGGGCGCGCGCGACATTCATATGATCTTGCAGTAGGGTTACTAAGGTGCGCTCTTGATTTTTATAAAAAGACTCGCCTGCCCCATCAGACATCAGCACAAAGCCCGTAAAATTCTTATCGCTCAATTTGCCCTTAAACACTCTCGCACTTAGGGCGGCATCTTTAGAAGTGGTGAAAATCGTTTCGTTGCTAAATTCGCCATTATCGGGGTGGCTAGCAACCTTTAACTCACGCCCTTTGAGCACCCCACAGATGCCATCGCCCAAGTGCAATAATAAAAACGCATCGTCCTTAATAGCCACTACAAGCAAAGTAGAGGCGAGATCGTGCAAATTGCATGCTTTGTTTTGGATCACCTCTTGGAGTTTTTGTATCTTGTCTTGTAAGGTGATTTTCAAGTGCGGGGCATGGCTTACAGATCGCCCCCACTCCCTTTTAAAGTGCTCTATAAGTTGCTTTTCTCCCACCAACACCTTGTCTAGTTCTTGCATACAAGTATTTAAGGGGAGTTTATGGAATGCTCTTAAGTCTTCTGTCCGCCAAAGAGTTTGTATTTGGAGCTGTTGGACACACGCCTGTAAATCAGCACAGCAACCCCCCAAAGAATCTAGGCGTTGTTTCAGTGTTTCCTCTAGGGTTGCCACCTCGTTTTGAAAAACTTCGAGCCGTTTTTGGTCCTCTTGCATGCTCTGAAAATCGCGCGCCTGTGTTTCTAGGGTTTTGATGTGATCTAAAAGGGCATTGTATTTGGGTGCGATCAAAACCTCTCTAGTGGGGGGAGTTTGGGGCTGTTGGGGGTTATTAGATTTTTCCCGATGCTTTTCTAAGCCATCTCTTAAACCACTAAAGGCGCGTGGGCTTGAAACTTGCCCGGGCAAGCTCGAGCTTAAGGCTTTGAGATCAAGATTAAGCTGTTTGCTTTGCGCGGCGTAACCCTCATAGAGTTTAAAGTCTTTTTGCAAATTTTCTTTTTTGGGTTGCAAACAAGATGGCTTGCAGAGTCGAAAACTCATAGGGTGCGCTTGAACTATCTAGCTTGGTTTGGAGTTTGTCCAAACGCTCGTTTAGATTCTCCTCCAAGTGCGACACATCGCGTTTTAAATCTCCAAACCGCTTTTCCAAGCGCGTGCGCTCTTGCTCTTTGACATGTATCTGGTTTAAAAGATCGCTTTTATAGGCTTGTGTGGTTTTGTTGGCTTGCTGGATTTGCGCCCTGATTTCCTCAAGATGCCTCCTAAGCTCTTTGTGTCTGCTCTTCACAATGATTGATAAAGAGTCTAGACTTTCCTCATCCCATTCCTTAAAATCGACCCTTTCTACTCTGTCTAAGAATGTTTGATAGCTCTCAAAACAGCGCACAATTTGTTGTTTTAGGGTGTTTTTATGGTTAGCAATCGCTCTTTGTATCTGCTCTGAGTTGTAGTCTTTGAGGGCTTTAGAGGGCATGGTTAGTGGCGTGGAGCTGGGTCTAAAAGGAGAGATATTTTCTAAGGTGTGGAGCACCCTCTCAGACTCTGCTTGAGTGTCGCTTCCCCAACCCACTAAGCCCAACCACCATGAAGGATCTTTAAACCACTTTTTACGCTTGCCTTTGGCTTTTTCAGTAGCCTTATCAACTTTATCTTTGATGGTGTAGTATTGTTTTTCTATGGGGGCGATTTGTTTAAATAATTCCTTAAAACTCTCCTCGCTAAAGAGTGCCAAATGCGCCCTCTTAATTTCCTCCTCTAATTTTTCAAGCGTATCCTTAAGCGGGCTAAAATCGAGTTTGTAAGCCTCGCCTTGAAAGGCGCGTTGCAATATCTTAATCTTATCCCCCATGCCTTCTAGGGCTTGTTGGATAGGTTGCTGGGCTGCTTGTTTGCGTTTTTTATGGTCTTGATGGGTGCGCTCTTGCAGAGTTTGCAGAGAGTCTATTAGGGACAAGTGGTATTTTGTTTGCCAATTTTGAATCGCTTGGATTTCCTCCAAAAGGGCTTGAAAAATGCCCTCAATGTCGCTTTTATCCCTTTGGAGCGCATTTGTTTTTTGGATAGAAAATTCTTGTAAGGTTTGCACCACTCGCCCCAAAATTGCACTACTGACATCCCTAGGGTGTGCCATGTTGGTGTAGTGCGTGAAGTTTTCACGCAAGTCTTGTGTAACGACCTTTAGCGTCTCCTCTGCGCCTAAATGGGAAAATTTAGCCGAGCCCGCCCCATCGGCAAGGGCGATGATAGCCACTTCACTGGGGTTATAAGTTGTGGGCCCAGAGGGGTCAATCTTATCTTGGCAAGGGATGGGTGGATCGTCTAGCTCGTGTCCTCTGCCCCGCACAGCATCCCCGGCAGTGTGCCAATTCTCAGTCGACATTCATTTCCGCCCAATCGTCCATAGGAGGCATCGACACTTTTTGCCCGGGACGCGACTGAGAAACCACAGCAATACTGGCAGCTAGCCATTTGAAAAACTCTTTAAAATTCAAGCCTTTCAACTTAACAGGACGGCGCAAGGGAGAAAACTGCCCCAAAATGTTCGCATCGCCCCCCTCTACAATGATGGGGAAGATCGAAAGTTTCTTGTTATTAGCTAGATCGCTTGATCGTCTAGACGCACTGCTAATATCATCTGTGGGCTCGCCATCGGTGATGATGACTAACCATGGCTGAAAATACTCCGTGCCGCTGTCTTTATATTCTTTTTTACGCTCTTCTAGTCTATCTAGGGCTTCATTCACCGCTGCGAAGCTAGGCGCGCTTTCATCGCGGATACTTTGAAAATCTTGCACGAGATCCACACCACTATTCCCAAAGGTTACAATACACACATCCGCAGCTTGTTTGGCAATGGGGTGATCATTCACCGCTTCATAGAACAAATCCACGCCCTGATTGACCTCCCCAATGGGCGCACCACTCATAGAAGAACTGGTATCTAAACAAAGACACACCGGCACTCTCTTAGTGGGGTTGTCGGCTAACTCATTGTCGTATTCTGTATCTAAATCATTCATTGTTACTCCTTTGTTATGGTGGATTTATAATTGTTTGTAGAATTTGTCTAGGACATCTAACCACTTGGGTGGGGAGAGGCGTTTTTTAGCACTATAAAACTTGCCCCCTTTTTGAAAACTCTCATGAAAATATTCTTGTAATTGGGGGCTCAAACGCACCCAGCTATCCCTAGCCCTCCCCTGAGGCACCAAGGACATATCGCCCCCGCTTAAGGGGTAGGCAAATGCGCCTTGTTTCATTGCCTCATCGCGCCCTAAACCTTTGTGGTTATAAGGATGCACGCCTAGAGTGAGGATCACAAATAACAAACAGGCGATCGCAAAGTATTCATCGCTCTTGGAGCGCATCACTTCGGTCATGTGCTTGCCTAAGTGCTCGGGCACAAGGTAGGCAGGATCAGCAACGGGGCAGGGGTATTTATCCACTTGGTAACTATCGCAATCAATAAAGAATATTTCAGCATTGGGGGTGAACATAAGATTATTCGGGTTGATGTCGCCAACTAAAATCCCCTTGTCATGTAAAGACTGGATGGTCTTTAAAAAATTCATGCACAGGCGCACCAAATCCTTCATGCCCCAGTTGGGGATGTGCATGACTCGATCCTTAGAGCCCCCTAAAATGTGTTGTAAGGTTTTGCCCTCTGCTTTGGGCATCAAATAGCCCACGCATTCGCCTTGTTGGTTTTTTAAGCAGGCATGAAGGCATGCACACCTGCTTACTGACTTTAATTTTAACCAACAGAGCGAGCTTTTTGGGGGTGTAGTCGGGCACGCCCCCAGTCTGCACGCTTTTATGCTTGTGCCCATAAATTTTAGCTAGCATGGGCGTGTTGGTGGTGTAAATAATCCCTTCACCCCCTTGACTTAACATCTGAACTAAGCTAGTGCTGTGTTGCTTGCCACTGTGATCATAAAACACCTCTTCCCCCTCTTGGGGCACAGAGCTTAATTGTAATTTACCCGTAGAAATGTGGGGCTTGTGGTGCTTGGGCTTGCTAATATCCTCTTTGATCTGTGCGTTGAAAAACTCAAAGCACTTTTTGGAGACAGAGAGAAACAGAATGGTACTTTGTTTAGAACGGGTGGCAATTTGGGCTAGGGCTTTATTTCTAGTGAAAAGTAAGCTTTTTTTTGGATTTGATGATTTTGGTGAGTGCGTCCGGCACACTGATAATCTCCCTTTGGATAGAGAGATACCTTTTATATGCCTTTTGGTAGTGTGGGTCACTAGTGCGTTGTTCATTGATACGCTCTAAGACATCTTCAGGGACACCGATTTTCTTTTGGGTTTTTTGTAAAACCTCTTTGAGGATGTCGTTGTAAATTTTCCAAAACACACCCTCCACCAGCGCGCTTTCATCAATTAAAAGCGTGTCATGCCTTTGAATCAAGGCTAATAGGTCAGGCTTTTGTTTCATCAGCAACCAAACTCCTAAACCCCTACCCCTATCCGCCCCCGCCCCGGTGAATGGGTGAATGGGTGAATGGGTGAATGGGTGAATGGGTGAATGGGTGAATGGGTGAATGGGTGAATGGGTGAATGGGTGAATGGGTGAATGGGTGAATGGG
>CAGP01000065.1 GCA_000263275.1 Helicobacter bizzozeronii CCUG 35545
GGTAATACCCTTGGGGGTTGGGGCATCAACCTTTGGAATAGGGAATGTAAGACTCCAAACGGAGCTATCCTGCTTGAAGCCGCGATCTCCACTAAAGTTAGAATCCCCTAACTTTAGTTATGGGAGAGTATGTCAAAAAGCCATTGGTGTGCTGGATTGGATGGTGTTTTAGGGGGGCGTTGTTGCCAACATGGGCGGAGTGGTGTGAAAAGCCCTTTGGGTTTGGTTGGGCAAAATTTTTTGCCCCTAGATTTTTCCCATGACCAACAACCAGTGCCCCATTGGCATTGAACACATCTGCTAAAAGTTTTTCGGCTTTATCGTAACTCTGTTTGACACACAGACCACCAATATACGCACCAGCAAGATATGCTTTGGCTATGATGGTGGCTATATCTTGATTTTGCAATCCTTGTTTGTTGAGCACCAGTTGGAAATATGGTTTTGCAACACATAAATTTTTTAACCATTTTTTTAGACTTGTGCCCATCAACCCCCATGCCCGCTATTCTATGCCAATCTGATTTGTGCCTAACTCTAAAAATGGAATGGGGGCGATTGCACTCCCAGCGATCCCCTCAATAGAGCCCCGTGTGCGCGCCGTGATGGTGGCGATTCGCTCAATTTGTTTAGCCCGTTTAGCCCAAATGCGCTCCATCGCCTGCTTTTCTTTTTCTAAATCTTTTTTCATCTCCTCAAAGGTGAGCAACACATTCTCCACTTCTTTAGCAAATTGGGGGCTCATCAAGTAGTCGTATAATTCGCCCACCTTGTCGCTTTTGTTTTCTTGGCTTTTTTGCGCCCATGCCTGATTGATGATCACTTGGCGTAAAACCCCACACAGCAATTTAAATTCTTGGAAGGTGCAGACATACACGCCCTTATAAAGCCCCCCGTGCTCCATAGGCTTAGGCGATTTGGGCATCGCCTCTGTTACCAAAATCCCAATGTGCGCCCCTACTTCATGGATATCTTGTTTGAATTTCTCAATCCACGCCTCGTTAAAATCCTTTGTGCGCTTGCTCTCATAGCAAATGATGCCACAATCTTGCAATTTAAAGTCATTGACAATTTGCACACAATCCCCACCCCGATGCCCTTTTTTTAACTTCCTTAATGGTGTCTAGGGGGAATTGGGCACGCAAATACGCCTCAATAGCCAACTCCTGCACCTCGCCTTGTAATTGCTGGGAGGTGATCTCAGCCTTTTTTTTGCACCTCTTGAGCGGCTTTTCTCAAGCCCTCTATCTGCAAATCTTTTTGTTGTAGCTTTAACTCGTATTGCGCCTCTAATTTCTTTTCTAGCTCGGCGCTGGCTTTTTCGCGCTCCTCTTGTCGGGCTTGTTCGATCTGAGCTTGGGCTTGGGTGCGTTCTTGCTGTAAGGCTTGCTCCACGCTTTGCTGGATTTGTTGGGTGAGAGCTTTCTCTTTGGCTTCTATGTTCTTTTGTTGTGTTTCTAGCTGGTGCTTTTGGGCATTGAGATCCTCAAAAGCCTTTTTCCATTCTTGGCGTTTTTGGTTTAATTCCTGCTCAAAGCGTTGCTTTTCTTGCGCCATCTGTTGTGAAAACTCTTGTTGCGCCTGTTTGGACAAAACTTCTTTGATATTGATAGCATGCGCACAATGAGGGCATGTAATGGTGTCATTCATTTTTTTAGCCTTTAAGGATTTGGTGGGGGGTATCATAGCAAATTTATAAACACATTTGGGTTAGTGGGGAGTTGGGGGTATTGCCTTGTAGCCCCCTACACCTTAAACTTCAAAAACTCTTGGTTGAGGTGGGCGTTGTTGTCTAACATCTCTTTGATATTGCGCTCTAAGTTGAGTCGTTCTTGTTTCATTTTGGCAAACATATCCACCAATTCTTGGGTTACATGCGCCATCTCCTTGATCTTGTTGCAAATTTGTTGGTTACTGGTGATCGCCTCGATAGAAGTTTGCTTGGAGACAGATAGGCTCTCTTGCACGCTCTTAATATCGTGGATAAGATTGGCGGTTTGTTTGGAGATGTCCTCAGATTCTAAGGCGGTATTTTTGAGTTTAGAGCCCATGTTTTCGATATTTTGGGTAACAAAATTCACCATGTCTGTGATCTCAGCCAATGATTTTTGGGTTTTGCTGGCTAAATTACGCACCTCATCAGCCACCACCGCAAAGCCCCGCCCCTGCTCGCCCGCCCTAGCAGCCTCAATAGCCGCATTTAAAGCTAACAAATTGGTTTGCTCGGCGATGTCCTCAATGATGGAAAGCACGCTTTTAATCTCGAGGGCATGGGAGATGAGTGTATTAGAATCATGGGCGATCTCAGCCTGACTCTTAGAGGAGCTTAAAGACATCTGGACATGCTGGGTGATGCGTTGGCTAAATTGCTCCATCGTGCTATGGGCATCTTGGATTTTATGCGTAGCCCTCTCCAAGAGCTCTAGGGCACTTGAAGAGTTGCGATCCACCTCTTGGCTCAAGTGGTGCATGGTGTCTATGGTTTTGCTCTCAGAGGCTTCGTTAGCTTGGAGAGCCTGCGTGCTATTTTGGATCGCATGGCTGATGGAGATATTGGAGGATAAAATTTTTTTGCCACTCTTTAAAATATCTTGGATTTTTTGGATAAAGAGATTGAAGTGATGCGAGGTGCTACCCACTTCATCTAATCGTTTGCTCTCCAAACGCTTGGTTAAGTCCGCCTCTTGGCTTTGGGTGAGCGAACCTGCCATTTGACGCAAACGAGTCAGCGGTCTGAATAAATCCTTTTCAAACACCACAAACATGACAAGCCCGATCACCACAAACACGCCCAAAATATAGCCCAGTGTGCGGAGCGTGTCTAAAAAAAATTTGATCATAGGCGTGGTTTAAATCATAACGCAGGTCCAAAATTGCCAAAATATCGCCCAGCTTAGAATTGACATGGCAACTCAAACAGAGTTTTTCAGCCACAAAGGGCTGGCGTAACAACACATAACGATCATTTTCTTCTTGGACTAAGCGGACGATCTTATCGCTTTTTTTGTTGCAGGAAAATTTGTTGCATCTCGGCATTGTTGGTGAATCTCTCATTGAGTCCAAATAAGCTAATCACCTCTTGAGAGGGCACAAAGGTAACCTTGACCCCACGGATATTACGCCCATCATCGATTGCGCGTTTTAGTTGCTCTGGATCGCCCGTGAGCGCTGCCTCTTTGACCCCATTGATGAGGGCTTGGTTTAAAACATTGACCAATTCCACGCTTTGCCTAGATGCCAACCGCCCATACCCGATCCTCAAAGTTATATAAACCACCCCGACTACAAATAAAAAGCCGATCACAACATAGATTGTTGCCTTGAACTTGATGCTTTTGAACATTAAACGCCTAATTGTATGGATTTTTAGTATTATAACAGAACATGGGCATGCTTTATTTAATGCATGCTTTTTAGTAATACCTTGTGCTAGAAAGATTATAGATGAAAATTTTAGTGCGCATGCCTAATTGGCTAGGCGATGGCGTGATGGCAACCCCCTTTTTACAAACCCTCCAAGCGCATTTCCCCCATGCCCAATTAATTTTAGTCGCCCCAGCAAGCGTGTGCGCCCTATTGGAACGCGATGGGGGCTATAGCTTGGTTGTTGATCACACCAAAAGCGCTAAAAACCGCCTATTAGCCACCTACAAACTGGCTAAGAGTTTAGCCCACTGCGATCTTGCCTTTGCCTTGACCAATAATTTTTATTCGGCTTTGCTGTTATATTGGAGTGGGGCACCCATTAGAATTGGGTATGCTAAAAATCTGCGCTCCTTTTTGCTCACCCACGCACTCCAATTCCAAAACACCCACCAAGTATTGAGCTACTACAATTTGTTATCCCCCCTGATTAACCCCCTCCCGGTCGCACCCCCCCTAAAACTCAGTGCTAAACCCTTTGATTTGCAAACCACCCGCAAGACCATTGGTCTAAGTCCGGGGGCGGCTTTTGGGAGTTCTAAGCGTTGGGAGGCGGCGTATTTTACCCAAGTGGCGCGCCATTTTTTAGAACAAGGGCATGCAATCTATTTTCTGGGCGCGCCCAGCGATCAAGAATTGATCCAAGAGATCATCCAGCCCCTAGGCACACACCCTAACTTATATAATTTATGCGGGCAAACCACCTTGCACGCTTTGATTGATACCATCGCCTCGCTAGACCTCTTCATTGCCAATGACAGCGGGCCTATGCACATGGCTAGTGCTTTGCAAACCCCCCTGATCGCTCTTTTTGGACCCACCATCCCCCTAGTGGGCAAGCCTTGGAAACACCCCAAAGCACGCTCTTTGTTTAAAAATCTCCCCTGCTCTCCCTGCAAAAAAACGCACATGCCCGATTAAAAGCGGGGGTTCTATCGAGCCCCATGCCTGCATGGTGCGTATCACCCCCCAAGAGGTGATCAACATGGCTAATGCATTGCTTTAAGAGATGTCATGGAAATTTTTCAGTGCTTCTAGGGTTTCTTGGGCCTTCTTGTTGCCCAATTTGCAGGAACGCTGGAAATAGCTAATGGCTTTCTCTAAATCCTTCTCCACCCCCTCGCCCTGATAGTAAATGATCCCCAAGTTATACAACGCATTGGAGCTCCCCAAATCAGCGGCTTTCTCAAAATAAGACAAAGCCTGTTGGATGTCCTTTTGGACCCCATCGCCCTTGCTATACATCACCCCCAAATTATAACAATCCCGAATGGAGCCTAGTTGGGCGGCTTTGTAAAAGTAAGCAAAGGCTTTTTCCATGTCTTTGGGGACAATCTTGCCCACATGGTAGAGAGAGCCCAAATGGTGCAACGCACTGGTGTTCTCCAACTTGGCAGCTTCCTCATAAAAAAAACAAGGCTTGGGGGATGTTTTGGGGCACGCCCCTAGCGTATTCGCACATCAACCCCAAATTGTAATAAGCTTTGTCATCGCCCAACTTGGCGGCTTCTTGAAAACATGAAAAAGCTTGTTCAAGGTCTTTGGGCACGCCCAAACCCTCACTATATATTGTGCCCAAATTGTAATAAGCCTTGGCATGCCCGAGTTTGGCTGCTTGTGTGAAATATTCTAGGGCTTTTTGCTCATCTTTGGCAATCCCTTGATCGCTGGAATAGACCACGCCCAAATTATAGAGTTCTTGGGCTTTTTGACTCCCGCCCCGATCGCTCATGGCGTTTAAATTGGCTAGGGCTTGGCTATCCCCCAAATCAGCTGCCTCTTTGTAATAGGCAATGGCGGTGTATTTATCCTGTTCAACCCCCTTGCCCACGCGGTATAAGTTTGCCAAACTAGCAAGCGCATCGGCATCGCCCATATTCCCCGCCTCTTGGTAGAGTTCAATGGCTTTATCCAAGTCCTTATCCACCCCATCTCCAGATTCATACATGCTAGCTAGGGTGTAGGTCGCCTTTGTAAAGCCCAGTTTAGCAGACTCTTTAAAAAATTCCCGTGATTGCTCGGTATCCTTATCCATGCCCTCCCCACCCTCACACATGATCGCCAAATTATAATATGCCCGTGCATCGCCCATGTCAGCGGCTCTTTTGAAATACTCGATGGCTTGGGGGTAATTTTTAGCCACGCCATGCCCATTATAGTGCATGGTCCCCAAGCTCACTAGGGCCCTAACGCTCCCCAAATTGGCAGCTTGCTCATAAAGTTCTAGGGCTTTTTGGTAATTCACCCCCACGCCCTTACCCGTGCGGTACATCAATGCCATGTAATTGATCGCATTCACATCATTAAATTCCGCCCCCTGTTTGAAAAAATCCAAAGCCTTTTGGTAGTCCTTTTTAATCCCCTTGCCCAAGTTATACATCACGCCCAAATTGACAAACCCTTGACTATCCCCCAAATTTGCTGCTTGTTGGAAGTAATTGAGCGCGCGCGCATCATCTTGACTAACCCCCCTCCCATTAGCATACATCACCCCAAGCCCCACCAATGCCCGCGAACTGCCCAAATCAGCGGCTTGTTCGTAATTTTTAAGGGCTTCTGCATAATCCCTACTTTTATAGGCTTGGTGGGCCAAGAATAGATAGTATTTAGCCGAGCCGGGCTCAATATCCCCTAAAGTCTCTGACTCTTCCTCTAAATCCTCCTGTATCTCTTCTTCTTCAGTGGGGCTGATTAATTCTTTTGATTTTAACTCATCTGGCATGTCTGCTCCATTTGACTATAAAGTTTTCTTGATCTGTGCTACCACCTCTTGGATCGCTTGTTGGCTCACATGTTGGAGGGCACTCATCACACCTTCTAATTTTTCGGTCCCCCCCTTGCTAGGCTGTTGGCTTATTTTTTCATGTTTGGCGACTAAATAAGTTTGTGTGCCTTGTGGCGTGCTGATGTCATAGCCCAACACAATTTCGGCTTGCTGGCGATCGCCTTGTTCTAAAATCCCAAAGGACAAAATATTGAGCTTGAGCGTGGCATGGGGGAGGGCACTATGGGGGGGGAGGCTCACAAAGATACACTCTTTAAAGGCCTGCAAGATCACCATGGTTTTAAGCATGTTTTTGGGGAGATCCACAAATTGTTGGTGTTTTTCGTAGTGAATCTCGCCTTGGGCGTTCTTAAACACGACCTCCTTGGTGTTGAGTAAATCCGCGCTTAAAATCCCCACGAGGCTAATGCTCTTGGTTTGGGGGCATTTTTGGGGTGCCACTTGTGCCGCATTGAGATCATAGGTGGCGATCTTGGGTAAAATCTGTTTGAGATTGAGATTCAAGCAACCATGCAAACTGAGTGCCAAGCCCGTATAAGCGATTGCGCGTTTCATTTGCGATCCCCAAAGATGGTTTTATAGGGGTTGGCATCAAACTTATCAATCAAACTCGATCCTTTTTGCACGAAGTTATCAATATTGCGCAAGCTCAGTTGCATCTGCATCACTAAGGGCGTGAGCATGGTTTTAAAGTCATATTGTTTGTCGCGAATCTTGGAGTCAATGTCTAACACCAAGCGATTCCCATGATCGGCTAGAGTTTGCACATGATCAGATAAAGTCTGCACATGGGTAAGCAATTCATCGCCCTTGCCCAAAGTCTGCGTGGCTTTGGCAAGCAAAACATCAATGGCATCTTTAGTTTTGTCTAAATTCTGGGTTGTTTTTTGGATTGAGGCGATGATTTTGCTTAGATTTTCGATGTTTTGGGGGCTTAAGAGCTTATCAATGTTCTTAATGATGTAAAGCACTTCATTGGAGATACGCCCCGCATCGCCGGTGAGCTGTTCTAAAAAACTCTGCTCGTAGTGCAAGATGCGTTCATGGTCATTTTCAGTGTAAAACTCCTTAGAGTTACTTTGTATCAAGCTCAAATATTTTAGCCCAACAAGCCCTTGGGATTCGACCTTAAGCGAGGAGTCCCGTTTAACAGGCACTTTACTTTGGATTTGGATGATGAGCTTAACCACGCCCAAATGCCCCTTATCAAACCCCACGCTTTTCACCGATCCGATCTGAATCCCCTTGTAATTGATGGGCGTATTGGCCGCAATGCCATTTAAGTCTTTATCGGTATAAACCACATAGTTAAGGTATTTTTTATCCTCAATATTGACATGCCCTAACCACAGGATAAAAAAGACCATCGCCACCATGCATGCTAGAAAAAGCCCGCCAATGAGGGTATAATTCACATGCCTTTCCAAAATTTCTCTCCTCTTGTCGAATTAAATAAGTTCCCCTCCTCTAAGGGGCGATCATGGGCACGCTTGATAAAATCTTGCAAGGTGCCATCAAAATCGATCAAACCATCTTTGAGCATGATAAAACGATCGACCGCATTTTTAATCGAATCTAAATCGTGGGTGATCATCACCACGCTTAAGTGCAGGGATTCTTTGAGCGAGATGATCAATTCATCAAATTTATCAGCCGAGTAGGGGTCTAGCCCGCTGGTGGGCTCATCTAAAAATAAAATCTCGGGGTTAGTCGCCATCGCGCGCGCCAGCCCCACGCGTTTTTTCATCCCCCCACTGAGCTCATAGGGGTAGAGCTCATAAGTTTCCTTGCTCAAACCCACCCGATCCAGCCACATTTTAGAGATTTCCACAATGTTTCTAGGCGGATAAAATCCATGTTCTTCTAACATGATCCCCACATTCTCTAAGACGGTCAGTGAGCTATAGAGCGCGCCAAATTGGAAGAGCACGCCGATTCGTTGGAAAATCTTATGTCTTTGAGATTCTTTGAGCTTCCAAATGTCCTCCCCAAATACTTTGATCGTGCCTTTAACGGGGCGGTTAAGCAAAATCAAACTGCGTAAAAGCGTGCTCTTCCCGCTCCCACCTCCCCCCCAAAATTGCCAACACCTCCCCTTTTTGCACCTCAAAGCTCACCCCGCGGTGAATCAGGCGATCCCCATAGGCGTTATAGACTCCCTCTACTTGAATCAAGGCATTTTGTGCGCTCATAGACTCCCTAGATGTTGAGTTTGCTGAAAATAACGGAAAAGAGCGCGTCTAAGAAAATGATCCAAAAGAGGGCATTCACCACGCTAATGGTAGTTAAACGCCCAATAGACTCGGTATCGCCCTTGACCTCAAACCCCCGCATACACCCCACTAGAGCGATGGCAAACCCCCAAAAGGGTGCCTTGACCATGCCCACAAAAAAAATGCGACATCCCCACATTTTCATGCAAACGGGCGACATAGTGCGTAAAACCCACATTTAATTGGAATTTAATCGCCAACATCGCCCCCAACAACGCAAAGGTGTCGGCAATAAAGACCAACAAGGGCATGGCAATCACCAACGCCAACACACGGGGCAAAACCAAGAATTGGAAGGGGTTTAAGCCCATGGTTTTCATCGCGTCCAACTCTTCGGTAATTTTCATCACCCCAATTTGGGCGGTGAAACTAGAGGCACTCCGCCCTGCCACCACCAAAGCCAAAATAAAGGGACCCATCTCCCTTAAAGCCAGTTTGGCGGTCATCTCAATACTCATCATGGGAAATCCCATTTGCTGCAGCTCCACCGCCCCTTGCAAGGCGATGGCAAACCCCACCACAAAGACGGTTAAAATGCTTACAGGCAAAACCTTAAACCCGCTCTCATTGATATGGTGGGCTAGGGGGGCTAGGCAAAGAGTCTTGGGGCGAATCAAAACCAACCCCAGATAATAGACCACCATGCCACAAAAATTAAAGGTGTTGAGTAAAGTCCCATAAAAGGAAGCCACGCCCCGCCCCAATTTCTCTAGGGGGTTTTTGAAGGTGCGCATGGCATGTTCTTGTTTTAAAATACTGGGATCTTCTCTAATCCAGTTCTCCACCACTTCTAGCACCCGCGCGATGTAGGCATTGGCGTTGAGGAATTTTGGTTTTTTATGCCCGAGCAAATCATAGAGCAACATCAAAAATACAAAATCAACGCTATCCACTCCCTTAAAGTCAATCGCCTGAATTGAGGGGGCATTTTCTAAAACACTTTTTAAATGAGAGAGGGCACTAGAGGGGACTCTAAAATCCCAATTCCCTTGCAAAACCAAGGTGCCCGCTTGGACATAGGCATCTAAAGACCGCTTCTTGCTTACCAAAAAACCCCTTTCAAAGGCAAAAAACTCAACATCACACCACCACGATTTTATGTTATTATACAACAAATATCAAACATTAAAGTTCATAGGGTTATGTGCGTTTGTGTCTTTTAAAAAAGCTTCTTGGGTGTGGCTTGCTGGTGTTGCCCTTGCTAGCCAAAAATTCCAAGTTACCCAAATCTTTAGAAACCTTACTCAAAGAAGAGGATAGTTATACCCGCCTAGTCAATAAGCACCGCCGCCTCAAACAAAAAAAACGGCGGGTATTTTGGTGTGGGTCTGGGCATGATTAATATCAAAAAAAAATTAACAAAAAATACCAAGCTGGAGAGTTTCCCCATTATTTTGAGTTTGAAGGGGGGCTTGCAGACTTTCTTTGAACATTATGTGGGGATTCGCGTCTTTTTCGCTTTGGATTTAGCCACTTCTAAGGCAAATTGGCTCTTTAAAGCCACCCCCTCAACTTCCTTTTTTGGCATGGCGAGTGCGGGTTTTGAGATTCCCATGGAATTTAGTTTGACCCGTTCTTTTAAACATTTTTTGGGCTTTTATGGCGGGCTAGGGGCAGGGGCGGTGATCTATGCCGATCGTGCCAACTTCCAAATCCGCAACAAACAAGCCATCTATGATTTTGGGCTAGTGATTCAGGGGGGCATGGTTTTAACGCTTTATTCCAAACACCGCATTGAGGCTGGCTTTAAGGTTTTGCCCGCTGACAAAAATACGCAAGACTCCCAACGCTTTGCCACTTCCTTAATGTTTAGCTTGATGTATCTTTACAAGTTTTAAAAGAGTTTTTCTAAAATCGCGCTTTGCACCAAGAACATATAAAGGGCTGTCCCCACCGCCACGCTGATAATAAAAACACGCAATAGCCCATGCACGATCGTCACACTCAAGATCGCTAAAATTTCATTGAGCCCATAGGGGGGCGCGCCAAAAGACCCATCTTTGATCCCATAAATGATCAACATGCCCACCGCTCCTGAGCCAAACATGCGCCCCAAATAGAGCACCCAGTTAGGCGCTTTTCTTTTGGCATTGAAGATCAAGAAGGAAAAGACCTTGAAAGCGTAGGTGGTTAGGGCTGTGATCACCCAAGCCATTAAAATATACAAGCCCAACATCTCTAATCCAAACGGCGTTTAAAGAGCAAGAAGATCGCCACCATGATCGCCAAAGTGGGCAATAAAAAAGTGGGACTTGCCAAAAATGATAAAACACACCAATGCGCTTATAAGCCCAATTAAGGCGGGTGCATGCCGCTTGGTGCTTTTCCATTGCTCCATAAAGATCACCACAAAAATACTCACCATCACAAAGGACATCCCCCGCACATCTAATTTAAAGCTATCCCCTAGCAAAGAACCCAGTAAAGTCCCCAACACCCAATAACTTTGGTTTAAAAGGGCAATGGCGAGCATGAAATCCTCACGCATGGATTTCTTGGGCTGGGCGACATTTAAGAGCATGAAGGTTTCATCGCTAAGAGTATGTGCCATGTAGTAAAGGCGCTTTTTCATGCCAGAAAAAGGCTCGATCATCGCAATCGCATAGCAAATTTGGCGCGCATTGACAACAGCCACCAATAAAAAGATACTCAGCAAACTGGCATGCACGCTCACCAAAGCCACGACCATAAATTGCACCGCCCCCGCATAGACAAACAAACTCATGCAAAGGGCAGCCAACACCCCATACCCATTTTGTTGCAAGAAAATCCCCAAAGCCATGCCCATCAATAAATAACCCAAACAAATGGGGATCGTGTGGGGGAAGGCTTCTTTAAAGGCTAACATCAAAGGTGTTTTCAACATGGCTAACCCTTCCGTGTTAATCTAAAAGCCCCCCAAAATAGGGCGATAAAAGCAATCACAACAAGGGCACTCAGGTGGGTAAGAGTGGCGCTCAGATCAGCCCCTAGCTGGTTTAACATCACCATTCCTGAGATGGCATGGTAGGCAGGCACGGCTTGCAAGAGCACTTGTAAAACACTAGGCATTAGCTCAAAGGGCCAAATAAAGCCCATCATAAAGATCATGGGCAAGGAAGCCAACAAGAGAATTTGGGTCGCCCGGATGGGCTTTGATAAATAAGTGCCTAACACCACCCCACAGCTTGCTGTCGCCAATAAAAACACCGCCCCAAAGGCTAGGAGTGTGGTTGGGTTGGCATGCATGTGGATATGATAATAGGGGAAGAGCACCCCAAAATACAAGAAAATATAAAAGAGATAAACACCCATAAAGCACAGGCAACGCACTAAAATTGCCCCCAAAGCCTCTAAAAAGCTAGAGGCTTGTAGGCGGGTAGTGGGCGTGCAGGTGAGCATGCCCGTGCCCATCAATAAGGTTTGGTGCAAGATGAAAATCAGGGCGTTAGCTAGGGCGTAGTTCAGATAGCCCAAAGAGGGGTTGTAAAGGGGGATGGATTGCAGGGTTAAAAGATGGGGTTCTTGGGGGCGTTGGGATTCAAAGCGGGCTTTGTGGCGTTTGATTTGATCGCCTAATGCGTTGATCACATCTAGGGTGGCATTAGCAATAGCAGCATAGATTAAAAAGTAATTGGCATTGGCATAAAGCTCGACATGTGCGGGCGTGCTGGTGTAAATCTGGCGTTCAAAAAACTTGGGGATCAACACAATCCCATAGACTTTTTCATGTTCTAAAAGCGCCTTAGCCTCTTGCATGGAGCTGGGGCGATAGGCGATGCTAATGCCTTGTGTGCTCTCTAGCATGCCAATAAGCCGCCTAGAAAGCGCGCTTTGATCTTGATCCACAAGCGCGATTTTTTGCTTGGTTACAATGTCGCTCTTGTAGGGCAGGGGGTAGAGCAGGGCATAAAAAAGCGGACCAACCACAATGATAAACACCACGCCCGCATGCGTGAAAATTTTTTTAAACTCGGCTGCAAAAAAGCCCTAGCATCTTTTTTCTCTCAAGGCATGGACTAACAAGCCTAAGGGCAAGAAGAGCAAGAAAAACCACATCTTAGAGAGCGAGGCAAGGGCTAAAGAGACTCCCTCTTGGTAGTGCAACAGAGCGATAAAGGACTTGATAAAATAGGTGATGGGTAAGAGTGATCCCCAAAACTCCCCTAATATAGGCATGTTGGGCGTGGGGTAGGTTACCCCCACAAAGGCTAAAGAGGGGGCGGTGTAGGCGGCAATTACGGAGGCGGTGCGTAGTGGGTCGTTAAGGAGGGCATGCAAAGCGATCACCACGCTAGAGACACACAGCACCAATAAAATAACAGCTAAAAGAAAAACCCCCAAATGCGCATCATAGGGTTTTAAGAAAAACACCATTAAAAACCCCCAAAAGCCAAAAATGGCGGTGTTGAGCCCTAAAGCCCCTAAGATGTCGCTTAAACTAGAACATTGCAACAAGAAATTAAGCATGCCTAAAGCCACGATGATTTGCCACATACAGGGCAAAATCACGCTGGATAAAAATTGTGCGTAGTTGTTGTCCTCGTTATAAAGGCGGTGCAAATTCACATGCAAGGGAAAGGCTAGGGCTTTGGCGGTATTGAGATCGCTATGCGTGGCTAGGTTTCTAGCCACATCGTTTTTGATCCCTAAAGTGAGGAGGGTTTGTAAGAGCGCATTAGCAATGGACTTACCCACCAACACAAACTCGGCATTGTAATAGAGCGCTACGGGGGTTTTGATCCCTAACTTGATCTGCCTCTCCAAATTTTTAGGTAGGACCACCACCCCATAAATTTCTTTGTTAGCCAAAAAAAGGCTTGGCTTGATCCAAACCGCTATAAAAATGCTTGAGGTTGAGGTAGCTACTGGCATTGAGCGCGCTGATGATCTCTTGGCTCATATGACTGTGATCCAAATCGACCACCCCCACATTTAAGCGGGTGGGGATTTCTTTATAAAAAATCGCCGCAATGAGCCCCCAAAGCACTAAGGGTGCCACAAAACACAGCCCCAAACTAAATTTATCATGCAAAAATTTAGCCAGCATGCTTTAAGGTTTGGGGATATTCACTAAAACGCTCATGCCCACCCGCAAATCTTGCATTTGGCTTAAGGGAGTCGCCTCAATACTAAAGCTTTTCATGTCATAGCTCTTGCTCGAGCTCGTGCTCTTCCATGTAGCAAAATCCCCCATCACAGCGACATGGGTTACTTTAAATTCCAATTCTTTTTGCAAAGCAGGCACATACCCCTTAAAGCTAGAACCTACGCTAAATTGTTGCAAGTATTTTTCTGGCACGCTCAAATTCAGCCACGCATGCGCAGTGTCGGTTACCAAGACCACCGGGAAGCCCTTAGGGCTTAACTCCCCGCTATAGAGCAAAACATTGCTCACTTCCCCATCTATGGGGCTGTAGGCATTTTTATCATGCAAAAAGGCTTGCACTTCATTAAGTTGCCCTAACGCAGCGCTCTCTTTAGCTTGGGCAGCAATTTTGGTCTCTGAGCTAGCCCCCTCTAGGGCGAGCTTGTATTGCTGGTAAGCCGCATTTTTGTTAAAGGTGGCACTCTGAAAAGCTGCGTAGGCTTCATCGCGTTTTTGTAAGCTCGCCACACCCTGATCGTAAAGTTCCTGGATGCGTTTATAAGTTTCTTGGGCTAGATCGCTTTGGGCTTTAGCGGCTTGATAAACATCTTTAGCGCTCTTGATGGTTTGGGAACGAGTCCCTTTAAGCACCTCATCTTTTAATGCCCGCGCAGCCTTGTGGCTGGATTTGGCTTGTAAAAGTTTGGCTTCAGCCTCGGGGCTATTGATCACAAACATTAACGCCCCTTTTTTGACAATATCCCCCTTTTTAACCAACACGCTTTCCACGCGTCCGGCTAATTTGGAGCTCACGCTATACTCTCTAGCCTCTATAAAGCCTTGCAGGCGTTGTGCCTTATGGTTGTAGGCTTGGTAATACAAATAGCCCAGCCAACCTAAGAGTGCTAGGGCTAAAAGGACAATCATCACCAGAATATTTGTAGTTTTAGTCTTGGGCATGCCCTCTCCTAATAAACAAAATCATAGAATGAATCGATTCGATCGCTTAAAACCATCAAATCCACTAGGGAACTGATGTATTTAAACGCGCTGGTCTTTTGCTCCACCAAGATTCCAGATAGCGAGTTGCGCGCATCCACAACTAAGGCATTAGTGCTCAAGCCTTGATTAAACGCCTCCTCTTGGAGTTTGAGATTTTCTTTAGCTAATTCCACGCTGGTATTCAAGCTTTGGTATTCCTTCAAAGAGGCTTGGCATTGTAAATAAGTTTTATGCACCAATAACTCCATATCTTTTTTAGCTTGGCTTTGTAACGCGCTCACTTGCAACTCATCAATTTTAGCCGCTTGGTAGTGCATCACACGCCCCCCCGGGGTCAAAATGGGTAGTCTTGCCCCCACACCCACAAACCACTCCGGCACCATATTGGTGAGCGGGGAATTATTCTGTTTCATCACATACGCCCCAAAGAAGTTAAAGTGGGGCAAAAACTTAGAGATTTGTAATTTTGTCATCTCTCTAGCACTCTTTTGCTTGATGGCTAAACTTTTTAACGCTGGATAAGAACTCAAAGTCTCTTGGATAAAAAAATCCACATTGGGTAGGGCTTTGGAGCGTAAGTGCAGGTGGGCTGTGGGGGCAAAGTGCAGCTGTGAGGCGGGCATGCTAGCACTGGATAAAATGGTGTTAAAGGCTAGGGTGGCAACTTCTAGGGAGTCCCTAGCCTGCATGGTTTTAATCTTGCTTTTTTCATACGCCACAGAGGCACTCAGCACCTCCACCCGTGCGATCTGCCCTGCCTTTTGGCGTTTGAGCGCATTTTGATAATGCTTTAAATGCCCCTCCTCCACCCCCTTAAGCACCTCTAGCACCTCAATATTAAGCACCAAGCCATAATAAATTTTGACCAACTCTTGGAAGGTAGAGAGTCTTTTGAGCCGTGAAACCTCCATCGAATCTTTATGGGCTAGGGAGGCTAATTTACTCATATAAAAGCGTGCCCCGCCCATGTAGAGCGGATAGATGATGCTTAAAGCCCCCATGACCACATTTTGTTTAGAAAACAAAAAAAGGCTCGCTTAAAAGCCCCATTAAACCCGAAGTCCCTTGCGCGATCGCCCCGCCTATGACATTCCCCAACCCATTTAAAGGGGGGGGCATGTGGGCTAGAGGGGCTTTTAAGGAGTTTTCCAAACCCCTTGCGCCTTCTTGGATTTGGGCGCGTTTGCTGGCACTAAAGGGCTGGAGCTCAATGGGCTTACCCAAATGCACATAAAAGGCACTCAAGTCAATTTCGGGCAAAAAGGAGAGTTTGGCAGCAGTGCTGAGTTTCTTAGCCTTTTTTTGGGCATAATCTTGGGCTTTAATGCCCTCGTAGTTGGAGAGCACCATATCCCATGCTTGTTTGAGCGAGATGAGCGAGGGGTGGGTTGAAAAAATCTGTGGAGAAGCCTTGAGGGCTTGCAGGGTATCAAAATCGGTGGGTTGATCCAAAGAATCGCCTAAAGCCACATCCCCTAAAAGCCCCACCAACAACGCCCACCGCAACACTTGATTTTGTGCCATCTTGCGCTCCTTAAACCAAACTAAATGTCTTTCTTCATCAATTTGAGCTTTTTGGATCCGCGCCTTGTCCATGTCCAGTACTTCAAAAATGCAATGCGCATCGCCCACCACATCGCCTACTTCGGGTAGTCGCTCCAAGAGACTAAAAACATACCCCCCTAAGGTAACTTGTTCGTAATCTTGATCGAATTTGACCCCCAAAACCTCCTCCACACTCTCCAAATCCACCATGCCATTGCATTCAAAGGTGTTTTCATCTAGTTGTTTGATCCCCTCGCGTTTTAAGTCGTGCCGATCGTAAAGATCGCCCATGATCTCCTCAATGATGTCATCAATAGTCAATAACCCCGAAGTGCCCCCGTATTCATCCACCACCAAAGCGGTGTGCATCTGCTGTTTATTCATTTTAATCAAAATTTGGGAGATAGATGCGCTCTCAGGCACAATCAACATTTCTTTGAGGATTTTTCTTAGGTTTTGGGTGCTAGAGAGGTTGGTATTCTCCAATAAAGAGGTGGAGAGCACATCTCTAATATGGACCAGCCCCAAGATATTGTCCTTACTCCCCTCACAGCATGGGTAGCGGGTGTAGGAGTTTTTCAAAATGATCTGGATATTATCCTCATAGGAATTACGCACATCCAAACAAACCATGTCATTTCTGGGTGTCATGATTTCTTTAGCACTCGTGTCTGAAAAATCCACCGCATTTTTGATAATTTCCTCTTCCACATAGTCAATCCACCCCCCCCCCTTAAACTTTCCCCCACAATGATCTTTAACTCCTCCTCAGAGTGCGTGCTGTCATCATGCTGGAGTTCGATTCTAAAGATTTTAAGCACGATTCTAGCCAAAAAATCAAAAAGATTGACAACCGGATAAGAGATCAGCCAAAAGGCATGCAAGGGTCTAGCCACCCAAAGCACCACCTTTTCGGCATGCACAATCGCAATGGACTTAGGCACAATCTCGCCCAAAATCACATGGAACAAGGTGATAAGACTAAAGGCGATCACCACACTAATGCCATGTGCTAGGGCTTGGATATTCTCCAAGTGCAACCATTTTTGTAAAAAGATCGTGATAAAGTGTGCAATCGCAGGCTCACCTAGCCAACCTAGCCCCAGCGATGCGAGCGTGATGCCTAATTGCGTAGCACTTAAATAAGTGTTGATCGAGGCGTTGATTTTAAGGGCTAAAATGGCGTTTTGATCGTTTTGCAAACTCAACTCTTCTAACTTAGAACGCCTAACCTTGACAATGGCAAACTCAGAGAGCACAAAAAAAGGCATTGAGTAAAACCAAGAGGAATGCAAGAGCGGACATTAAAATCGGCTCATAAAGATCCAATCACTCTCCTTCAAATTTTCATCCGCATACTATAGTCTATTTTCAATAACCATGCTTTACAAGCGTTCTACAAGGCTAAACACATCGATCAGATAATACCCCCCCGCACCCAAAAGAGCCGATACAGGGACGGTGATTAGCCAAGCGGTGATGATTTTTTTTGATCACCGAGCGTTTAACCAACTCGCTTTTATAGGCTTTTTTCTAAGCGTTTGCGTTCTTTCTTACTCAAACCCACCGCATATTCTAAGGTGTTATTTTCCTTTTGGAGGGTTTTCAAATAAGCCAACATCTCTTTTTTTTTGCTTGGGGTTAGCCCGCTCAAAGCGATCCAAAAAAATTCTTGATCACCTCTGTATTTTCGCCATAGTGGGCATCTAAGATCATCTGCTTCATCTCAAAGAGGCGTTTTTGCAAGAACTCCCGCAAAAAGCCCACCCCAAAGACCGCCCCAATGGTGATATGCGTGGAACTCACTGGCAAGCCCAGTTTTGAAGCCAGTAACACCGTGATCACGGTCGCCATCGCGATACAAAAGGCTTGCATTTTATCTAACTCCGTGATCTCACTCCCCACGGTTTTAATCAGCTTGGGACCATAAAGACTAAGCCCCAAAGCAATCCCAAAGCCCCCAATAGACATGATCCACAAGGGCGCATAAGCGGTGCTGGGCATAGGATTACCCCATTCACGCAAGCTTTGCACAATGGCAGCCAAAGGACCAACCGCATTAGCCACATCATTAGCCCCGTGGGCAAAACTGAGCAGTGCTGCCCCAAAAATCAAGGGGAGTGTAAAGAGGGTATGCACACTCTCTTTAGTGTTTTGCAAACTGGGGAGCTTTTTAAGAATATAAACCTTAAAGCTTTGGTAGAGGATAGCTCCTAATACCACGCTCAAGAGCAATTCCTCCCATGTTTTCAACGGGACATGTTTATACAGCACCTTAGCCAACATATACCACCCAAAGGCAAACCCCATCACCCCAATTATCAGGGGCATACTCTTTAGGGCAGCTTGCTTTTTATCCTCCCGATCGCTCAAAACGCTTTTGATGAGCACCAAGAGTCCCATAGCAATCCCCCCGCCCATCAAAGGCGAGATCACCCAACTAGCCACAATGCCTCCCAAAAAATGCCACTCCACAGCCCCCACGCCCCCAGCCATCAAGCCCGCCCCCAAAACCCCCCCCACAATCGAATGCGTGGTCGAAACGGGCGCGCCAATCGCCGTAGCCAAGTGCAACCACAAAGCCCCCGAAAGCAAGGCAGAAAACATCACCCCCACAAAGACAGCACTGCTCTCAATGTGGGCGGGATTGATGATCTTGCCCTTAATGCTCTGCACCACCTCCGATCCAGCCAACACCGCCCCCAACACCTCACAAATAGCCGCAATTAAAATCGCCATGCCCAAAGTGATCGCCTGTGAGCCCACTAAAGGACCCACATTGTTAGCCACATCATTAGCCCCGATATTCATCGCCATATACCCCCCCACCACCGTGGCTAAGACCAATAAGGGCAAATGGAAACTCACATTCCCTAAAAAGAGTGCCACACCCGCAATCACCACGACAAACACGATGGCAAGCGTGATCTTGACATTGTCTCTTTGGAGTTCTTTAAAGGCCTTTTGGAACGAACCGCTTGTTTTAGATTTCATGTGGAGCTTTCATATGGGCGAGACTTTAATATAAAATTCTCTAAGAAATGCTTAAAAACGATCCACTTAAAGCGGTTGGTTATCCATTTGAATGGTTAGGGGTTATTGCTGCAACAAAAAAAGAAAAACTCTCAGTTATTAGGTTTTGAAATACTAATTAACAAGTAGATTGTTACTTTTTAGACATTTTGTTTACTTTTTTATGGTACATTCACCCATTCACCCATTCACCCATTCACCCATTCACCCATTCACCCATTCACCCATTCACCCATTCACCCATTCACCCATTCA
>CAGP01000066.1 GCA_000263275.1 Helicobacter bizzozeronii CCUG 35545
AAACACGCCCAAATTAATGCCTAGATAGTTCTTAGCCATGTAGTAATCAAAGAGGCTTAGATTTCTGCCCTTGATCTTGCTATCTAGTTGCTTGATGCCCGTTGATGGCATGGGCGTATTTTGTTGGCTCTGTGCTGTGTTGCCCTCTGTGTTAGGCGTGCTGTTTTCCTCAATGATGAAGGGGCTAAAATCGCGTTTCTCTGTTTCTTGCTGTGGGTCTGATTCCTCTTTTAACGCCTTAGCCGCCACTAGGGCTTTGCTCCCATTAGGGACTTGATTAAGCCCCTCTAAGAGCTCTTGGGCGTTTTGCTTGAGGGCTTGGCTAGCCCTCTGTGTCATTTCAGCTAGTGTTCCCATTAATGCACCTTATACGCTTTGGTGTGGAGCCATTCCTCTTGCAAAATGCCCTGTTTGATGAGCTCTTGGCGTTTCAAGCTCAAAGCCACATCATTAGCAAATTGCCATTCTTTGAGGCGCATATCCATTAAGCCCATTTCATAGCCTTGCAACATCTTAAGCGCATTGCTGAGTAATAAACTCTCTAAGTGCGCTTGGGCTTCAAATTCGATCTCTTTAAGCCTTTTGAGTTGGGCTTGTTGCTCTAACCAGCCTTGCAAATGCTCTTCCCAATAGCGTTTTAAAAAGTCTTGTTCTAATTCCTTGAAAAACATCGCCTTCAAGTGCTTTTCAATGGCGGGGTAAAAGATGTCATGTTGCTCTTTTAAAAAGCTAAAATCCAGCCCTTCCACTTGGGTTTTCACCAAAGAGAAAAGGGATTGTTGCGCCCTCTCTCTAGCCTCTTGTTCTAATTGTGTGCGGGTTTGTTCTAAGCCCTTTTGTTCTTGTTCTAAGAGGGTTTGCATCTGAGCTTGCAAAGAGGCTAACAAAATATGTTCTTGGGCTTGCCAGTGCTGTGTGACTTGGATTTTAATGTCCTCTAAGAGTCCTTTTAACTCTTGGGGGCTTAAAATGTCCTCTAGGCTCAACTTAGCAATCACCGCCTCTTTAAGACTCTCTTGCACCTCTTGGGTGATTTGTTGCGTGTCAATCTGTGTGCGCGCCTCTTGGCTGATTTGGGGGATAATGGTTTGCATAGCTTGGTTAGCCAGAGTTTCTAAACGCATTTGCATATCGAGCTTAAATTGGGGGTTCTCTAATTTGTCTTGGATTGCTTGCTTGAATTGCGCTTCTAATTGCTGGGCTTTGTTAGCAAACTGGGTTTCATTCTGCTTTTTAAGCGTGCTTGTAGCGAGCTCTAAAAGGGCGATACTCTCTTGTTTGGTCTTTTCATTGGCTTTTAATAATTCTTGGATTTTGTTGTAAAGCTCCATTTTGCCCCTTTTGATGGACTTTTCTAGCGTGGTGGGGAGAAATAACAAGCCTAATGGGGATTTAAGATGCCACCACGCTAGAACACCTACCAGTGCGCCAACATATTAACAATTTTGTAAAGGTCTGACAAGGGTTAAACGCTCCAGTGGAGCGTTTAATGGGCAATGCGTAGCATTGCAAAATGCGCTAGCATTTTAATACCCAAACGGGCAAACAAATACCAAAGGGCAAAGGGCGAAAGCCCCACCTACCAGTGGAGCGTTTAATGGGCAAAAGCTTAAGCTTTTGCAAAACCCGCAGGGTTTTAATAATCAAACGGGCAAGCAAAT
>CAGP01000067.1 GCA_000263275.1 Helicobacter bizzozeronii CCUG 35545
CCCCCCCATCTCCCGAACACTGGACACATCCCAGCTATTCAGGGGCTGGTTGAATGCCACACAGCCCAAAAACATTTTTCCCATTTTCCTCACTCTAGAGACATCCCAATTATCCAAAGATTGGTTAAATTGTGTGCAACCAAAAAACATGCCCCACATGTCCCACACACCCGAGACATCCCAGTTACTCAAGGGCTGGTTAAAAGAGAGGCAATCTCTAAACATCCCCCCCATGTCTCTCACATTGGACACATCCCAACTATTCAAAGCTTGGTTAAATTGCACGCATTGATAAAACATCCCCCGCATATCCACCACCCTAGAGACATCCCAATTATCGAGGGGTTGGTTAAACGCCACACAGCCCAAAAACATCCGCCCCATGTCCCTTACCCTAGAGACATTCCAGCGGTTCAAAGGCTGATTAAAGACCTTGCACCCACCAAACATCCAATCCATGTATTTTACCCTAGAGACATCCCAATTATCGAGGGGTTGGTTAAAAGATAAGCAATCTTTAAACATGCCCTCCATATTTTTAGCACTAGAGACATTCCAGCGATTCAAAGGCTGGTTAAACACCACACAGCCAAAAAACATCCTATACATATCCACGACACTAGACACATCCCAACTATCCAAAGATTGGTTAAAGGCTGTGCAACCCGCAAACATCCAACCCATGTTTGTAACGCTAGACACATCCCAACACTCTAAGGGCTGGTTAAACACCACACAGCCAAGAAACATCTTAAACATGTTTGTAACACCAGACACATCCCACTTCTCCAATGGCTGGTTAAATTTTTTACAGCAATTGAACATGTCCTCCATATCCGTAACTTTGGACACATCCCACTTCTCCAA
>CAGP01000068.1 GCA_000263275.1 Helicobacter bizzozeronii CCUG 35545
GGTGCGCGCACTGGTGTTTTGCATAGAGGCAGTGATTTGGGCAATTTGCTGGGCAGTCCCCTCTAGGGAGTTAGATTGCTCCACGCTGCTTTGGGAGAGGGTTTGCATGGTTTCTTTTAAAACCGCACTTTGTGAGGATAATTCTTGTGCGAAGGCAAAAGAGGCATTGAGCATCTCGCGGATGTCTTGACCTAGCATATTGGTGGTGATCTCCACGGCTCCCTTAGCCTCTGGGATTTTAGCCGTGAAATCAAATTTCTTGTAGGCTTCAAAAACGGCGTTGATGGTGTCCATATTACGCCCCACCTTGCGCTCTAGGGTGTCTAGCATGGTGTTGAGCACATTTTTAAGTTCTTTGAGCTGGGGGTTAGCTGGAATTTGCGTGATTCTGGCGCTCAAATCGCCCGACTCGATGATCTTAGCCGTGCTGACCGATTGGGACACGGCTTGTTGGTCTTCCTCTAAGGACGCTTGAATTTTTTTGGATGTTGGCATTAATGGCATTCACCATCTGCCCCAATTCGTCATTACTCCGCACCTTTAAGAGTTTGAGGGAGACTTTCTCATGGTTTAAAAACCTAAAAAAATGTAATCAGCCCCTCTAACACCGCCGAGAGTCGCTTAGAGATGATTTTTATTAGCCAAAAATGCTACACACACTCCAGCGATGATGAGAGAAAAAAACGCAGTCATGATGACAAGCTTGGTGAGCTCGTTTCTAGGCTTGAAAATAGCGTCCTTAGGGGCAACTATAAAAACTGACCAATATTGGTCAATATCACGCCACACTTTGAAATTCACCAAACCGATAAAAGATTCTTGGTGTCTGATATTCATGTAGGGGAATACCCCCTCTTTGTGTTCTTTAGTAGCCTTCAAAATAGTCTCTGTCAAGGGACCCGGATTGACCTCAATTAAGGGTTTGCCAATCATGTTGATATCTGGGAAGGCGGCAACGCGTCCAGTAGAAGAAAGCACCGCAATAATATCGCCCGGATAAACTGAACTGGTCTTATCCATGATCACCTCTTGGCGCATTTTGGTCAGATCGATTGCCAGACTAATAAAGCCAATGGCTTGTTTTTGTTTGTCTCTGATAGGAACAGTGGCGATGACAGAGGTTGTATCCTTACCTGCAATGACGATATGCATGGGCTCACTCAGCATGTCCTTGTTTGTGCGTAACACATCTTTGACATTGGAGTTATTGAAAATTTTAGCACTTTCTTGGATGGGGATGGAGATAATCCCACCCACATGGAAGACATCGGTATCCTCAAGAGCCAAATAAAAGCCCTCAGGGATAGGATGTTCTATATCTATAGGTTTGGGCATAGCTTTGTTGTGTGAATCTTTAAAGACTGCACGGGGGAGATAGAGGAAACAATAATCTGACCAATTTGCCTCATCAAAGGCGGTGCGGACAAAATTAACCAACTCGTCCTCGCGTAGGGAATTATTGGCGATGGAGTTTTGGATGGTCTCCCTTAAAGTTTCCAAGAGGGCAAAGCCTTGATTAAATGCGGGGATGATGCGGTTAGCATGCCTCTTGGCAACATTGTAGAGGGTCTTATAAGCCTCTGCTTGCAAGGTTTTAGAAGACTTGTGGGTGATCACCAAAGAGAGGACAATGAAAATGACAAGCAAAACCCCAATGATGAGAGAGACAAGTTTAGTCCCAATTTTGAGATTGGATAAATTCATAAGTTACCCTCCCCCCCCCCCCCCCCCCCTATTTGGGTCGTCAAGCTGTGTCCTTGTCATTTTAACCTCCATTCTTGGGTTCCTACAATAAAATCACAAATACGAAAATTCTAGTATAAATTTATTAACTTAGTTAAACAATGCGTGGTGCAAGACTCTGCCTACTTAATCGCTTTTAAAGCATCATTGAATTGCAACCTAAAACGATCGCCTTTAAAATCACCTTGCTTAATGGCTTGTTGCCCCGCTACGCTCTTAAAGTATTTATTTAAGAGCAAAAAATAAGCGTCATAATGGACACCCATTAAGTTGGGTTGGTAGTAAGGAAAGCTTGTAGGGTTGAGCACCCATTCTGCGGTTTTGTTATAGGCTTTAAAAAGTTTTTGGGCTGCACGGCTGTGCCATAGATCAAAGCCATTTTCTGCAAGCAGTTGTCCAGCCACGCTAATGGGTGTGAGCGCAAAATGTGTGTAGGCAATGCCTTTAATACCCTTAGTGGGCCCGCCATTGTAGTTAGCGGTGTTGGAGCGCACAATCTCTTTTGCCATCACACCATTTTCATCAACGGCGTTTAAAATCCACTCTTGCCATTTATGAGACATCCTTAGCAGTAGATCGTGATCGTGGATAACAAGCGCGCTGCTCACACCCAAAAGGATAGCCCAAGCCCCGATATTATTAGCTTTGCCATAGCGCGCATACGCTAACATGTTGCTAGAAAAGCGTTCAAATGCGTGGCTGGGAAACTTTGAGCGGATAAAGAGATAAGCCATGTTCATATAGGGCATGTAAAAATTGATCAGATTTTCAGCCTCTTTTGAGCCCACCACCTCAAGACCTTGTGCCCACTTTTCTAAAATCTCTTGAGCCCTTTTGGCGTATTCTTGTTTCCCACTCACCAAAAAACCCAAAGCTAAATCATAAGATAGAGTGGCGGATCTCTTAAATGCGGCACTACATGGATCGGCTTTTCTTTCACCTGTGGGGGTGTAGTGTGGTAGCGTATTGAGTTGCGCACAAACTTGGATCTCTTTCTTAAGCTTGCGGTGCAAATGGATCGCGTGTTCCAAATTATCAGAGTGGAAATCCCTAAAAAAAATATGACGCTGTCTGCAGAGTGCTTAAAAAGCATAGCCCCAAGAGGATTATTTTTTTCATTGTGCTCCTTAGATACCTAAATCACAATTGGGGGTTGCACGCAATGAGCCAATAAGGCTACCACCGGTAACCCAAAGAAGCTGAGAAAATCCGTAATTGGCCTATATCGTTTGATTGGTAATAGCTGTTGCGGTTGCTCTTAAAAGTAAAAGTCCCCCCCCAGCCAATATCAAAGCCCCTAAAATTGTATTTCGCCCCAAAGGCAATGGTATAGCCATCAGAATCGGGAATACCAACCGCATCTTGAGGGCTGGGGGCTTGATCGTAGGCTAGAGCACCCATTAGACGCAAAGAGCGACCCATGTAGGTCGTCCCGATGCGGAAGGTGTTAGTATCCCGCCACCCATTCCCCATATTCATCACACCGCTAAAATCGGCTAGCCCCACCATCTTTTTTAAAGTCGCTGAACTCAAAAACTGCACCGTGCCCCCAATGCCTTGATAACTCGCATTGGCAAAGTCTGGGGTTACTAAGAATTTATTACCCTGAGACCAAAAAGTGCGCTCATACACGCCTTCCACACGCAAGCGGTTTTTAAAAAACTCGTGTGCGTAGGCGATGTTGAGCACTTCTGGTAAAGACACATTGATATTCAAATGCCCCTTAGTGAGCACATTCCCCAAACTAGGTCCTAGTTGGGTTAGAGCTGTCAGATCGCCCTTCATGTTAAAAGTAACGCTACTGGTATAGACCACAGAGAACATGCCATTTTCAAAAATGCGCATGCTTGCAGCCAATTTATACCCCCCACCCCAAGAACTGCCGTTGCTTTGTTGCACGACCTTAGAAGTCCCATAGAGATCGGATATCGCCTCTTGCAAGCCACTATTTTTCATCACATTTTTAAGTTGATTATAGAAAACCTGGCATGGTGACGAGTTCTGATCCATGTTGGTTGTGCAATTAGCCGCAGCTTTATCGCCAATGCTCGCAAGTTGTTCGCGCATGCTTGAGGGCACTTGTTGGCTAAAGACATTATTAGGCAGACCTAAGATTTGATCTCCAGTGAGCACAGAAGCTCCATGCAAGGGCACATACACGGTGTTATCAAAACTCCCGGTCGCATAGAGCCCACGCCCTGAAACCCCAATGGAAAAGCGATTACCCAGCGTATAACTCACACTGGGAGCTAATTCCACCATCATGATAAAAAACATTTTGCAAGAACTCCCCGCCCAAGCCATGCCATTTCATGCCTAGTCCTGAGGGGGCAGTAAAGCTCCCCCCAAAGGTAAAACCATTATGCGTGCGGGTTTTATAAAAGAATTTAGGCAAGATAAAATTGGTCGTGCCCGTCCAGCCGCTCACCACTTGTGCGTCTGGCACAGAAGCCACGGTGGTAACTTTTTGATTGGTGAGATTTTGCAGATTTTGAACCAAATTCATCACCGTCTTTAATCCACCAGTAATGAGAGTTTTACCTATCTCTGAAGCCAAACTCCCTAAGCCCAGCGCATTGACAATGGCAAGCATATTTTCTTTGGATTTGTCAATTTTAAGGCTTGTAACCGAATAAAGCCCTTGATTGGTGCTAGGGACCATGAATTTAAAGGCGGGGATATTGATCACCGTGCTAGTAACTTCAAATTCGCTTTGATTCTCCCCCCAATCATTGCTAAAGCCCATGTTGGCGGGGTTATAATAGCTAGCATCTGCCCCGCGCGCCCCGGCAATGTAGGCTGAACCTAGAGCCGTGCCATTCAAACTCTGCTCGGAAATTTTAAACCCATTGGCTCTAAGACAACCGGACACCAAAGCCAGTAAAATAAGATAGACTCTCAAATCATGCCCCTAGGGGTGGTAACGCTGGAGGGAGATGGCAATGCCGGTTGTCATGTTCTGGAACAAAGTCCTATCCGCATTGCGCTCATAATAAATCAATTCCCCATTTTCCACGAAGCGTTGAATCAAATCCCCATTGGGCTCCAAACGCTTACCCATCCCCATGAAAATATCGCGTCCTAGCACAATATCATCAAAGAGATCGCCATAACTGACCTTCCCAAACATATCCCGTGCCACGCTCCACTTAGCCGAACAAGTGCCTGAAAAACAGATATAGTTTTTCTTGATTAAAATATCACCAAAGCGTTGCCCCAACTTGTAAAGCACCATCTCAATCTCGCCCTCTTTTGTCTTTTCGATGGAGCCATAGTCATAGTAGCGTAACATGGGTGTGTAAATATAAATCAGGCGGAATTTGTCAATCTCTTTATTGAGTTTGGCTTGTTCCTCTTGGGCACGCTGGGCGACACTTTTTTTAATGAAGAGGTTTTTGTGCTTCTTGGATTTGTGGGGTTTATGGGATTTGGACTTGGCATGCGCTTGCTTAGAGTGTGGTTGCTTGTGGCAAGCACCCAAAAACAAACCCAAGAGCACAAGAGCCCACAACCCACGCCAAGACATCAGAAACTACGCGATTCCGCTATCCTCTAGCACTATTAAAGACATTATACCAAATGCGCCCATCTAATCTAAGCTCCATGCTCACTTGGCACAACCCATCTTTGTAAATGGTCTCTGTGATCTCAGCGTTGCGAATCAAGGCATTCACACGGGTTTTGATCACAGAGTTTTGCAAGATCATATCTTTCACCGTGTCGGTGGCATTGACGCGAATCCCATACATCTTTTCGCCCAACTGGCGGTAACCATCAACAATCGCCGCACGCTTGGCTAGGGCTAGGGCTTGGGAGGGCGAAACCGTGGATTCGGGGGCGACACCCATGCCCACCGCGCTAATCTCAATCACATTGGTGGGCGTGAGAATGGGCGTGTTGGGGATTGCCCCTACCGCACCGCTATTAGAGGCGACATTGGGCGTAACATTTTGGGCGGGATTTTCAAAGCGCGTTGTTGGCTGGGCAACTTGGGGCTGAGGGAGCGTTACTGGGGGTCTTGCAGCCATAGGGCGGTTGTTAAAAGTCGTGGGCGGGTAAATGGGGGCTTGCAACCCGGTGGCTGAGGGGGGGATAAGCTGGGTGGCTGGTCTTTTAAACCAACCACACCCAGCAATCCCCACAACCAAACCCAAGGACACTAAAGACAAAGAGAGAGGTGTGCGCCCTTTAGCTCTTGCGCTCCGTTCCAACACCAAGCCAGCTTTTTTCATCTTATAACCCTTTTGTTCATAAATCTAGCATTCCATTCTAACACAAAAACCCTAAAAATGATGATAAAGACGATCTGATATTGAATAAAAACCCTCTGTTGTAATGGTGTGTCCCCCGCCAATCTAACTAGACTACGCTATAATTGGCATAAAGACTTAGTCTATAAAGGTGGCTGGTATGCTCTTCCATATCTTGGAGCGTCTCAAAAAGAGTGCATGGCATGGTTTGCTCATGCCCATTGCGGGCACTTTAGAGTTTAAAACACTCAATCAAAACTACATGCAAAGTCTTAGGAGCGCACAAATAAAACGCACGCGGGTTTTTCCCTTGCCAACCGAGCTTTTCAAGGCGTTTGAATGCACCCCCCTAGAGTGTTTGCACACCATTTTATTAGGTCAAGACCCCTACCCGGGGACTTTTATGCACCAAGGTCAAGAATACTCTTTGGCTATGGGTTTGAGCTTCAGCGTGCCCAAAACCGCCCCCATCCCTAAGAGTTTGCAAAATATTTACAAGGAATTATCTTTAAGTCTAAACATCGCCCCCAGCCCCCATGGCGATTTGCAAGCTTGGGCAACACAAGGTGTTTTATTGCTCAATGCGATTTTAAGCGTGGAAAAAAATAGACCCAAGTCTCATGAATCTTTAGGCTGGGAGAGTTTCACCAACCAAGTTTTAAGGCAACTTTCCACCTTGCAACGCCCCCTAGTTTTTATGTTCTTGGGCAAAGTGGCGCAAGAAAAAATCAAGCTTTTAAGCCCCAATCCCCAGCACTTGATTTTATCAGCTCCCCACCCAAGCCCGCTTGCCCAAAGTCGCCCCCCTTTGTTCTTAGGCAGTGGGGTTTTTTACAAGGCTCAAGAGTTTTTGCAAGCCCAAAATATCCCGATGGATTGGGCACTAGACCCCCTACCACGAGACTGACTTATTGCTCCCTAGCTTGACAATGGGGAATTCTCTACTCCACACCACCAAACCGCTTTTAATGCTCGTGATGCTCAAAATAAAAATGTAGTCAATGCGTTGTTTGCTAGAACTCACGCGGGCGTTTCTTTGACTCACCTTGCCAGATAAGGAGAGATCGGGAGCTCTGAGCGTGCCCTTTTCTTGGGTGGTCTCTTGGTTAAATTCCTCATCATTGCGGAGCTGTCTGGCCTTGCCAATCATGTGATCGGCACTGCCCCCGCTACCGGCAATGGCTTTGGTTACATAAAACTTACCTTTAACTTGATCGGTCAAAGTTTGGATCACCATTTGGGTGAGTTGCTCGGTATCAAAATGTTGCATGGTGTCATTCAAAACATCAGACACGGCAATAACCTGCTTGCCCTTGAGCTCTTGCATCTCCCCACTAGCCAACATGGACTGCACAGCTGTTTTAGCAGCATATTCAATATCTTGGTAATCCAGCCCAGCAGTGGCATATTTCTTAGAATCTTGATCCTTTTGGGAGACATAGCTCACCTCTTGCCCGCAACCAGCCAAGATGAGCGCACCCGCTATACAAGAAATCCATACTTTTTTATTCAAGCCCTTTTTTAAGTCCCATATCATCTTTTTCTTCTCCCTCATGTTTTTGCTGTTTTGGTTGGTCTTTTTGTTCGATCTTCTCGGCATTCTTAGGAGTTTCAGAAACCTCTACACCCTTGGGAGCGAGATTCCCTTGTTTGTATTGTTTATCAAGATCACCCGCAGGCTTTGGTTCTACTGGCTTTGGCTCTTGTGTGATCTTAGCCTGTTTGTTCTCCTCTAAATCCATACTGAGCAAGACATAAGCCTGCCCTTGACCCACCCACCTAGCATCCAGCTTGGTGTTGCGAATCTCCACATGGAACTTCCCACTCAAAGCGGGCTGTTGGCTCTTGAGCGAAAAATCTGCCAGCTTGTCCTTAGCCCTCGTGCTAGCAATGCTAACGGCATAATCCACATCCCCATCTAAGATGTCTCCCGCACCGCATGCCACCACCCGATCCCGATGGACTTGAGCACCATCACCACAATGCCCAACCCACTTAGGAGTGCGTGCATCCACCAAGCAAGCACAAACGACACTGCACAAAAAACCCCCCAACAACCTCAAAGGCTTCAACACAGCCTACTTTTTACCCGGTCCCATCCCCATTTCTGAGCGGATTTTATCCACGACACTACTATCCAACCCCACCAACACCCATACATGGTCTTTGCCGACCCATCTAGCAAGTGCCTTAGTCGCTACAAGCTCTTTATCGACCATCTGAGAAATGTCAATGCTACTTGTTTTGTTCAAAGACTGCCCCTCCCGCGCTTCATGAGATTGCACTTCCTTATGGAGTTGTGATTTAAGATTGCTGGCTAGATTGGCACGGGCTTTCATGGTGGCTTGCTCTGTGGCATAATCCACACCGCTAGCACCCCCTACAATGTCCTCCTCACCACGCCCTAAAAACACTCCTGAATAATTGGGGTAGTGCTTAGAAACATCATTCAAATCCCCAACCGTCCATTTGGGCGCGTCCTTGGTTTCGGCACGATATGCTTTATTTTCTTTGCTCACCCCCGATTTAGGCTCGCCACACCCAATAATCACCAAAGCACCCGCAAGGCTACCCAACAAAACCCATTTACTAATACGCATCGCTCACTCCTTGTTACGATAGATTTATTCTAGGATAATTTTAGGCGAGCCTAAAGGGATTATCCACAACTTTTTTTGCGATCCACCACATAGGGGATCAACGCCATGTGTCGGGCGCGCTTAATAGCCACCTCTACCCTCTCCTGCCACTTCTTGCTATTGCCCGTCAAACGGCGGGGCATGATTTTATAACGCTCTGATAGCGAATGCTTGAGCAGATCTAAGTCTTTGTAGTCGATAAACTCGATCTTGGCCTCTGTGTATTTGCAATAACGCTTGGCGTACTTTTTTCTCTCCATGTCTTCTCCTCGTTCTTATTATGACCTAAAAAGGTAAATCATCATTGACATCAATTTCGGGCACTTTCTCTGGCACGCTCTCTTTGGGGTAACTCCTTTGGGGCGTGCTAGGATAGCTCTGATTGTGAGCCCCCACTTGCCCCCCACTCTCTTTTTTGCTATCCAACATGACTAAATTTTCAGCCACAACAACATGTTTGCTGCGTTTATTACCATGTTGATCGTTCCAGCTATCCAAACGCAAACGCCCCTCAATCAAGACCTTCGAGCCCTTGTTAAGATACTGGTTAGCCACCTCTGCTGTGCGCCCAAATAAATCCACATCAACAAAGCAAGTCTCCTCGCCCTTAGCACCATCTTGGCGTCTATAAACATGGTTGGTGGCAATCCCTGTCTTGCCTATGCTCGCCCCGCCGGGCGTGTGGCGCAAATCCACATCGCGCGTCAAATGCCCCACCAGCGTGATCTTATTAAACATCTAAAGATTGATTCTTGGGCGATTCAGAATGACTGGGCTGTTCATGAGGGGTGTGGCTTTGAGAAGTGGACTTTTTATGCGTGCGATCCACCAAAGTTTGCCACGCCTTTTGTTCTTTTTTGCTCTCATATTTCAAAATGATAAAGCGCAACACATCCTCATTAATGCGATAGAGCCTCTCAAGCTCCAAAACCGCCTCAGGCTGGGCTTTAAAATAGATCACAAAATAATGGCCCCGTTTTTGCTTTTTGATCTCATAGGCCAAATGCCGATGCCCCATATCTAAAGTCGCCTCAATTGCGCCCCCTTGCTTGCTGATCACCTCCTGATAGAATGCAAGCTTGTTTTTGATCTCCTCTTCTACCAAAGTGGGTTTGAGGATAAACATTGTCTCGTAGTGTTTCATGGTTCTCCTTTTGGATCATGCCCTTTTGTAGCACAAAAGAGCAAGGCTTAATCCTCCATTCTAGCGGATATAATCTTGCACTTTAATTAAAAAATGCCACCCGGCATCTTTTTGCCCTTGCATGCTAGCAATGTGCCACGCACGCAAACCCTCAAACACCCTCTGGTAATCTTGCACCTGCTGGGATCGCTTGGTGAGCTGTTTGATCACCATCGGGGGCGGGTTAAACCCTAAAATCTCCTTAGCATTTAGATTGTGATGCCCCTTGAGATAGGCAAAGATCAAAAAGAGTTGGTAAAAATAACGCTCCAATCCCCAAACAAGTTCCATTTCCTCCACCCCCTGCAGGCGTGCAAAGCATTCTAAGACTTTTTTGGGGTTTTTCAAAAATAGCCTCTAAAAGTTCTTGGGTCTCTACACCCATCAGTCCATAAACATGTTCTTGCACCTCAGTAACCCCTATGGGCTTGCCCAGCAAAGCCAATTTTTCTAGGTCTTGGTAGATGATCCGCACATCGTTATTTTGCACCTCTAAGAGCAAGAGCAAAGCGGGTGTGTCAATACTCAAGCCCAACGCATGTACTTTTTCTTGCAAGAGTTCTAAAAGAGTATCCAAATTGGGCATGAAAAAACGCACATCAATCACGCGATCGCCTAACTTGGGGTGCTTGAATTGCGTGGCAAATTGCTTAAAATCTTGGGCGTAACTGCTCTTGTCTTTGGCTTGGTAAAACTCGATTATGAGAGCATTTCTAGGGTGCAAAGCTAGGGTATCTAGGAGGGCGTGAATCTCCTTAGCCCCCAATTTTTTTATCCAATCTCAAGCACACAAGGTTACCGGTTGCAAACAAAGAGTCTTGGCTTAAGACCTCCAAGACCTCTTGAAAGCGGTAATCCCCAAAATCAAACTGGCTTTTTTGGGCTTGGCTGTAAGCCTTAGTAATTTTGCGGGCGTAGTGTTCAATGTAAAATGCCCACTCCCCATATAGTAGAGCCGCCCTAGGGGTGGTGTGTTTCAAATAGGCTTCTAAATCTCTCTGGTAAATGGCAACCCCCCTTATTCCTCGACATACCCATTTGCGCTTAAAAAGTCTTTGGTTTTGATGTCCCTAAGTTCGACCTTGAGGGTGCTATTTTCTAAATCCAACTTAAAAAGCTTGTCTTTAAGCATGTGGTTTTCACGCAACAAGACACGGTATTTGCGGTAAAGTTGCTCGCCAAAGAATCGTTTAGCCGGGCGGGCTTTAGCCACAGAGCGATCCTTAAGATAAATCTCTACCAAGCTCACTGGTTGGGGTAAGGGCTCATGGCTATCCTCTTGCAAAAATTCCTTATCTTTTTCTAGCAAACAAAGATCGCGCTTGACCCTGTGGGATAATAACTCCTCCTTGAGTTGTTGCATTTCTTGTTCTTTGTCCTTTTGGCGTTTTTGCAAGTTTTTTAAGCTCTCCTTAGTCTCCATCACCTCCGCACGCAATTTTTTTAAGACCGCCCGCGCCTGCTCGATCTCTTGCTCGTAAGAGCGCAACTCCTCTTGGAATTTTTGGCGTTCCTCCTCAAAGAGTTGCACAACCTCCCATTTTTCTTTCATCATGGGTGCTTTTTTGATAAATTCTTGAAAGATAGAGTCACTCACACCATCTCCAAAGACAAGAGTTTCATCTCCGTCCCCTTAGTGATCTCCAAGCTATGCCCCCCACAGCCCGCACACACCCCATAATCCAAACTTTGGGGCACAAAGACATGCCCGCATTCCTTGCAACTAAGTTCGATTTTTTCCTCCACGATCTCTAAAATCGCCTCTTGGCACAAGGGCAACTCTTCTTTAAAGGTCTCAAAGGCACTCATGAAAAGTTGCTTATCCATCGCACATCTCTCCCCAATACTCACCACCACCTTTTCTATCTTAGTGGCGTGGTGTTTTTGGGCATGCGTGGCACACAAGTCCATTAAAGAGGAGACCACCGCGTATTCGTGCATGCACGCCCCTATTGTTTGAGGTTCAACAAGGTGTTTAAAATTTGATCGGAGGTGGTAACCGCCTTTGAGTTGGCTTGAAACCCTCTTTGCACCACGATCAAGTTGGTTAAGCTCCGACTCAAATCCACATTGCTCGATTCTAGCTTAGAGCCTGAGACATTCCCGCGTCTGCCCGTGCCAGCCGCCCCTATTGAAGCCTGCCCGGAGTTGCCCGTTTGGCTAAATACGCTCCCCCCCACAGCTTGCAAGCCCGCATCGTTAGCAAAGCTAGCCAAAGCCACCTGCGCTAAGGCTAGGGTTTTACCATTGCTAAAAGCCCCGAGTAACGCCCCTTCATTGTTAAAACGCACATCCATTAAATCCCCAGCTTGGTAGCCATTTTGTTCGATGGCGTAAGTTTCTGAGATTTTATCCACACTGGTGATCCCATCAAAGCCCCCGGCGGTGCCAAGGCTTAAGGTGATGCGTTGGGGCGCATCCGAACCATTCTTGGGATCAAATTGCAACACGGGTGGATTCATGCCCGCCAAGCTCCCGTTTTTATTGAAGTGCAACACGCCTTCTTCAAAGACATTGGGGCGCTCTGGTGAAGAGCCCACAATCTCAGCGGGTTCAGGCACAATCACGCGGAATTTCCATTCAGATTCCCCGCTTTTATAAAACTCTAAACGCATGGTGTGCTTAGTCCCCAAACTATCCACCAAATCAATACTGCTAGCATGCATGGCATGCGTGAGCTTAGAGGTGGAGGTTGAAACCCCACCCTCAATTAAAGAGGCGGTGTTGAGCGCGCCCATGGTCTTACCAAATAAGACATTCTTGGTTACCTTGTCTGAAGCGTAGTTAGTCACAAAGATACTCAAGTTTTCTTTTTTGTCATTCCCATTGTCTTTGTTGGTGATCTCAAACATGCCATATTTGTTGAGGGTAACGGCTACAGACGCAGTCGAATCCTTGTAATTCTTTTTCATGTTGGGATCTTTGACAATATTAGCATCATGTTGCATCAAAGCGCGTAATTGATCGGTGGTTTTAAATTGCCCGATACTTGAATCGGCTTCAATGCCCTTCGTGTAGCGGTATCTAAAGGCAGTGATGTCTTGATCCCCTTTAGCAAAATTAGCAAAAGCCCCCGTGCCCTTGCCAGTCACCACGATATTTTTGATGTGCTCATCGCCCTCTAAGTTGTTTTTATTTTCTAAGCGTAATTGCCCGTTATCGATATAAGCCTCAACGCCGGTTTTATCCTTAACGGCGTTGATCGCATTCTGGGCGGCGCTCAAAGATGAGGTGCGTGTAACAGCCGAATCGTTGGTGAAAGAAATCTTAGTCCCGTTGAGCTCCAAAGTGTTACTGCCCTTAGAGGCTACGATCGCTTTTTTCATGCTCGCATTTTTATAGCTCACCCAAACGCCCTGCCCCTCATTGAGTAAGAAGGCATCCCCATCTTCATTATAAAGCGCGCCGATGTCTTCAGCCACTTGGGTTAAGTTGGTCGAGGAGTCATATTGTGGCTTGACCCCATCTGAGGGGGTTTTGCTCGAAGAATCGAGCATGAAAGCATTTGCCACCTGTTCGGCATGCCGCCCGGCATTCAAGTTTGCGCGCATGGCTACCCGTGTGCTAGAGCGTGCGGGCATGACCATGCCCGGATCGATGCGGATATTTTGTAAGGGCTTGGTGCTATCAATTTTGAGCATGTCTGTTTCACTGCCCTTAGTGCCCATATCTTTGGGATCGCGCACCCAACCCTGCACCACATACCCCCCAGTAGTCACTAAGTTACCCTCAGCATCAAAGAGGAACTCCCCACTACGGGTGTAGTTGCGATTCACCCCCCGATCGGGACTGATCACAAAAAACCCATCGCCTTGGATGGCTAGATCGGTTTTGACATCGGTATTTTGCAAGTTGCCTTGTGAGAAAATTTTAGTGGTGGCATCCACGCCCACACCCAAGCCCACAGAAAAGTCGTTCTGCCCAGCTAGCCCATTTTTATAGGGTGCGGTGGCAATTAATTTTACTTGAGAGAGCATATCCACAAAGGAAGCCCGAGAATATTTAAAGCCCGTGGTATTGACATTGGCGATGTTGTTGCTTTCAATGTCTAGGGCGATTTGGTGGGCTTGCATGCCATTAACGCCAGACCATAAAGAGCGGAGCATGGTGATCCTTTAGTGCAAATATTGCTTAGTTAAAGCAAACTTTATTCCCTAAATTATACCAACCACTGCTAGTCTCTGTCATGCACTCCAAGACAATCGGGTCAATATCCAAATGCTTTAAATTCTGCTTGATGGTGTCCTTAATCTCTTGCTTTTTAGCCCCTAGAAAAGTGTTGAGCTGGTGGTTTGTCAATTCGTCCTTAATGACCTCCACTTGGACGCGTGCTTGTGCCCTCTTAGCCTCCCATTTTTCGTTATTTTTCCAGCGCACCAAAGTGCGGTAAGGCACTTGATAAAGCGCGCCTAGTTCCTTTAAACTGATGTCGTGGCTTTCATAGTGTGCCCGCATTTGCTCCTTTTGGGGGTGTCTCATA
>CAGP01000069.1 GCA_000263275.1 Helicobacter bizzozeronii CCUG 35545
TTTGTGCTCAAATACTACAATCGGGGGCAAGAAGTCAAAGCCCATGAAACCCACGCCGTCCTCCCTAACAAAGAAGCACTTTTAGAGCAAATAGCCCGTGCCAATTGGTTAAAGATAGCGGACTACCCATTACCCAACCCATACCAGCAACATTCTCCACAAGCCCAGACAACACAAAAGCAACCCACACCACAACAACAATCTACACAAACCCAACAACTCTACGATAGGACGCTTACAAGTTCGCTTGGAAAGTTTGCCACTCAAACGCCGTGGGTGGCTTAGATTACAAAATAGATGTGTTAATATAATTCTTTAAATGAGTGTTTTTAGAGGATAGAGATGGAACACAGGTTAAGTGGTTTATCTTTACTTGAAAGAGAACAACTTTTTAGAACACTGCGTATAGTCTTAACACATCATAGCAATGCCCTTGAAGGCTTGAGCCTCCAGTTAGAAGAAACCCGTGTGCTCTTAGAAAAGGGATTAACAGCAAGCAATAAGCCTTTACACGAACAACTCATTGTGTTGGGGTTTGCAAGTGCCTATGATGTTGTGGTGCGAGAGGCTAGTGATAGAAACAAGCTCTTGGATACAAGTTTGATTAAAGACTTACATTATTTGCTATTCAAACCTGCTTTGGATGTTAGTTCTACTCTTGTGGCTAAACCTATTGGAGCTTATCGCACCTCTGAAGTGATGATTACAGGGGCAAATTTTAGCCCCACAACCCCTACTCTGATCTCTCAAGCATTAGAAAATCTTTTGTTCAGATTACCAAGTAATAACCTTTCATTAGTCCAAATCGCTCTGTTCCATGCAGAATACGAGCGTATCCATCCCTTCATTGATGGCAATGGACGCACGGGTCGTCTCATTATGGCTTTTCAAGCCATTCAAAATGATCTAGTGCCTCCCTTAATTTTAGATCAACAACGCACAGAGTATTTTGCTCTCTTAGAGCAATGCCAAACAGGCTCAAACTGCAATCACTTTGCAATGTTTCTTAAACAATGCCAGTGCCAGAGTTTGGAGCTCATAGAATGAGAGGTGAATGAAAGGGTTTCACATAAAAAGATTTTTAGGTGTGTCTAGTCTGTAATTTAGTAGTTACCACAAACAACTCAAAATAAATTTCTAAACCGCCAAACATCTATTTCATTTTTCTTTTTGAAGGTGTAGGTAAAATAATGGGGGGCATCACAATCAGGGATGACTTTTTTAAAAAAAATTAATGTCTTTCTTTTCTCTGTGGTGGCGTTTAGCAATCTCTAAGTCTGTATCTGTGGGTTCTAGGATTTTAAAAAGTGATAAGACATCTTGTTCCGCATCTTGGATTTTAGCGATGAGTTGCACTTTTTTAAAAGTATAAAATCTACCATTTTTGCAATCTGTGACTAACTCGCCCCCTCTTGCTGGCATAGGGCTTGACAACACAAAAATTTCTGTATTTTGGTTTGCACTTGTGGGTGTGCTTTGGGTGGGGGTGTGTGTTGTTATGGTGTTTGTTGTTGGTGTATCTGTTTTAGTGGGAGCAGAAGTGCTACTTGTGGCATTAGCACCCCCACCTTTGTAAGCAGTTTTTTAAAAATTTGTTTTTGAGTTCATCAATGTTTTCAAATACAAGAGATAAATACTCATTCCCACAGACTTGGAATAAATGCCTATTGTTTTGGTACAAATCAATCACTCCCATCATCTCAGGGTCTAAAAACCCATTGATTCTAAACTGCACGCAGATCCTTTTGGTTGTAGGACAAGGATAGATGTTTGTGATCATCGCACTCTCAAAAGCAAAAGGGTTGCCCTCTTTGTCTCTAACGCAGAGCTTGCCCCGCATATCTAGGCATTTATTAAGCGTGTTAATATCTCTTTTGCTAAAGCGTTTGAGGGGTGGAGTTTTGGCATTTTCTAGGGCTTTTTCTAGCTCAACGATGATAGGATTTGGAATGACTTCAAATGTGTAGCCTAGCACTTTTTGTCCCCGCGCTCTGGCTTTATTTTTAATGACTTTAATGGACTTGTAGGGGGGTTCGTAGAGACTCATAGGTTTTTTTTTTGGTGAGTTGTTTAATGGTGGGGTTTAGCATATGAATATCAATGTCACTTATTCTTGTGCCCTTAGGGATACCCATAAAAGCAAAAAAGCCCTCTATGTTGTTCTCGTACATATGCACATGAAAAACCCCATTCTTGTCTGTAGCATGTTTGAACCGCTCCAATAATCTAAAAAAATTTTTGGCATATTTGCCACTTAAATCTACAAAAGTTTGGAGCTTCATGCTCGTGAAGTTTGCTTTTAAATCGTTTAGCAAGTAGGTAAAATAGGGGTCATTGACTTGAATATCTAGGTATTCAATGTTTTTATTTTTGTCGTATTGCACCTCAAATTTTCTAAAGAACATGACCTTGCTTCTTTGCATTTTTTCATCATCAAGCATTTTGATGAGATCAAAGTTAGCTCCCGCTATATTGTTGAAAAGATTAATGATTAGCTTATAAAGCCTCGCATTAGGCATATCTGCATCGCCCGCTAAAATCTTTAGTTCTTTTGGGGTAAAGCGGATGATGGTATCTTTTTTGTCTTTTAGACGGTTGAATAAACTAAAGAATAAATTGCTTTCAAGCTCGCTCAAAGTACCCAAATTGACTTTGTAAATGTTATTGTGCATAACAATTTGCCCTCGATCGGCAATGCTTAATTCTTTTGCTAAAATAGGGGCTTTTGTGGGCGTATCATCCACTACCGATGTTAAGTTTTGTATCTCTGTTTCTGTGGGTTTTTCAAGGATAGAGGTTAAGGCTTTTTTTGTTTTTTATGTTCTGATGCTTCTTTAACCACTTCTTTGGAAGTTTCTTGTGTCAGTGGCTGTGAGGTTTTTTTGAGGGCTTCTTGTTGCACAACGGACTGGAGCATGGTATTTTCACCAAATTCAAACCACACGGTTAAAATGCTGACTATATCGCTTAAAGTTATTGCGTAGTCTTTCTTTAGTCCTTGTTTTAGCACTGGGTTATTAGTTTTTGTTGAAAGTTCTTGTATTTTGTCAAGTGTCATTATCAAGGATTTTGCGCGGTCTATTGTGTCTGGCGATATGCTAATGCCAGCTACCCTATCTTTTTCCCATTCATTAGATGACAAGATAGAGACTACCTTACGCACTAAATTAGATTTTTCTATGGATAGATTTCCAAGAGCAATGGGATCATTGACATTTTTTATCTCCAAATAGGCGATTACATCTAATTCATCTTTTAGAGATTTTAGAGCGATTGAAAGACTGTTTTGATTCACTCTTGCAACTTTTTTACTTAAGGTTAAAGGCTAAATCTAGGACTATTATAGCGTAATTTTTTACAAAATTCGTTGAAACCGCAATTTATCGTTAAAACACCCTTGTTTTACCGCAATTTATCGTTAAAACACCCTTGTTTTACCGCAATTTATCGTTAAAAAAACCGCAATTTATCGTTAAAAAGCGCCTCCGCTAACATATTGATCATGAAAAACTGTTAAAAACCAAAAACTATTTTTAAAAACCGCGCGCGTGCATGATGCGCCCGTGAGTCATGCCATTTGTGGTATTGGCAACACCCCTATATCTCAGAAAGTGCGAGGACGAAATGACTTAAGCTTTGAATGCTTTTAGAAAGCAACACCAACCACCATAGGTTTGCCAAGCTGACGCTTGGCTATCACTAAGATTTTATCCTTGGGGGGCGAAAGCCCCCCAAACCCCCAAGAGAGGCTTCTAGGTGAGAAATTGTTGTATTGGCTGGAGATTCAAGGGGTTTAGGATGAGACTGGAGTCTGTGGGAGAGTGTGTGGAACAAACAAAGGTTACAGAGTGTTTTAGCGTGTCCTACAACCAACAGCTGGCAGGATTGGCGGTGTTTGGTTTGACACGACTGGGGCGATCGGATAATGACTGCTAGACTGGAGTAATCCAAAAGATTGGCAGAACACAGATTTTTAGAATCAAGGGGGGTTGCAGAAGAGTTTTAAGAGAGTCAAACTCGTAGATAGTGTTTAAAGGGGTCTAGGAGGCTCATAGAGCGACAGATAGAGGGTGGGGAGTATCAAACATCGTTTTGGGATTGGAAAGCGTTGTAGAGCGTTTGTGGAGTGTTGTAGAACAAGTGTGGCAAATACAAGCTTCCTAACACTTATGGCTAAAATGGTTCTAAAACGCTCTACAATTGCTTTTGGGCTTTAGGTAGTGGTTTGTATTGTTTTTGGCAAGATTGCGGTGTATGATGCCTTTACGGGGCCAGAATCGCTATGTTTCATCTTTGTCGTTTTTTGTCGTTTGTCTAGTCTTGGGGTCTAGATGAACTCTATGAGATATTTTTTGAGATATTTTTTTTTTATGGTGTAGAATAATTGTCTTGCAGTTAACACAAACTTCGCTTAACGCTTGTGGTCTTGCTACACCTTGAAGATTTTGGATTCACCACGGCTACGGGTTTGGGTGTGGCAAGGGTTATGTGGCATGGGAGGATTTATTTACACTCCCGTGCTACCATACGGTCGGGTTTCACTATTAGCAAACCCTAACC
>CAGP01000070.1 GCA_000263275.1 Helicobacter bizzozeronii CCUG 35545
GGGTCAGGAGGCTGTAAGCGGGTAATCTCCTAGAAAGGAGACCCTACTATGAAACTATTCATGGTATTAGTGGTTTTGATGGAGGTAAAGCGTCGCTTTGCCCGTCCAACCATTATATTAAAAACCGCCCTCGCCCTATGGGCGGGGGTAACCACTGATACCATTGTGCCACACATTTGCTTAACTTAACTTGGTTTTAACAAAAATACAGCCAACAAACTCATTTTTGCAAACAAAAATCTAAATCTTTCTCTAGCTCTTGGGTGTAGATTAGGAGTGCCTTTAGATATTCCAACATATCTAAGTCCTTGCTGGGTCTGCTTGGTTTGCTGATCTGACACCTAGTGGGGATATAGACATTCTTATACACCACTCTGGGCGTGCAAGCACCCAACAACAACACCCCAATACCCATTAACACCCCTTTAAGCAAATAACCCCTCATCACCTAAAGCCCGTCTTAAATTCTCTTGGGCGATCTGAACATATTGCTTAGATTTTTCCACCCCAATAAAATTAAGCCCTAAATGCGCACACGCCACTCCAGTAGAACCACTCCCGGCAAAACAATCTAACACAATCCCGCCCTTGGGCACAATGGCTAAGAGGTGTTTTAAGACTTCTAAAGGCTTTTGGGTGGCGTGTTGCTTCTTGTTAGAGTGTAAGAAGGCTTGGATATAGCCATAATGATAATTGGCTTCTTCTGTGTTGGGTAGTTCCCCCTTAGTGCCCCAGACAATGAACTCACATTGTTGTTTAAAGCCATTGGGGAAGGGTCTAGCACCCCTGCCCTTATCCCACACAATGACTCCACGCCAAGCCAAATCGGCTAATTGCACGGCATCACTTAAAGCGGGCAACATGCGCCAGTCAATGAAACTAAAAAAGTAACCACTAGGCTTTAAAATGCGCTCAATTTGGGCAAAGATAAAGCCCATCCACCTTATAAAAACCCGTTGGTCTTTGCCATCGCCCACAAACTCATAATACTTGGAGTTATCCCCACAATACTTGTCATTGGTGCTTTTAGTCCGCTCGGCTAAAGACTTACTCCCCCCTGAACAATAAGGCGGGTCAATCAAAACACAATCAATAGAGTTTTCAGGCAATTTAGCCATAAACTCCAAAGCGTCAGCGTTGAAAACTTGGTTGAGATAGGGGGTTAGAATGGTCGCTCCTTTGGGTTTTAAGTAAGATTTAGCTAGCATGAAGAGGGCTTTACAATAGGCGTGGGAAAGTTTGTATAAACTGCGCACATCTCCCACCTGTGTGAGTATTGCCTGCCTCTACTGGGTTGCATGGGTGTGCTGTAATCCTCAAGGTAGGGGGCTTAGTTCTTCTAATTCTAAACTATAGATTCTATGCCCTTTCTGCACACTCTCTTTTAAAGTGATTTTAGCCTCTGCTGGCTTGCCATTAACATTGAGCCGTGTAAAATACCTGTGCATCGCTTTTATATCCGGGCTAGCCTTTTTTGTCTGCATAGGTTTCTTTCAAAGTGGCATGTTCAAAAAGGCTTTTAATGCCCGCTCCTACTTTAAAATGTTCCTCTTTGCTAAACCCATTGGCAATGCTTTTTTCTAAAGCCTTAGAACTCGATATTTTATTGAGCCCCGTGCTTGAAAGGCGCGCAATAACCCCCGTTTCTTTGTTTTTGATGTCTTGGTTTAAAATAGGGCTTAATGCTTGTTTTAAATCCTCTCGCAACTCCTTTAGCCCCTTAATCCCCTCTGTGGTGTAGTTAAAGTCCTCTGGGTTAGGTTCAATTTTGGGGGTTTTAAGCGGGGGTTTGGTAGAATTAGTTTCTCCCTTTTGGGCAAGATCGGAGCCATGCTCAGACTTAGCCGCGACTTGGTCGAACTTCTGCGCGGGGGGAGTTTTCTTGTTCTCATACGCCGTGATGATCCAGTAATTTTTACCTTCGTGTTCCCAGCCTTGTGAGATGCCTACCCTAAACTCTCTGCCATTGTCTTTAAGAATAAAGGTCTTTACACCCGCTTGGTCATTGACTAAATTACCATTCTTAATAATCGTTTCAATCCCATTCCCCAACTTCTCCAAAGCATTAACCCCCTTAAAGCCCTCAAAGTCGCTAGCGTGTTTCTCTAGGATTTTAGATAGCCCATAGGGCTTTAGTGGCTTGCCATTAGCCCCTTTCAAGCCCTTTAAATCTGTGGCACTTGCTCCCCAAACTAGATCAATATAGCCCCCACTCTCGCCCAAATCCTCCCTATAAAAAGC
>CAGP01000071.1 GCA_000263275.1 Helicobacter bizzozeronii CCUG 35545
CGGCGATACATCTTGTGATGGGGATGAGAAACTTGGGTGGCTCAGACTGTTTTAATGCAGCTAACAAAGCAAAAATATGGCTGAAAAGCTCGATGTTATCAAAAAATTGTGGCTATGGTGGTGATTATGATTTTAAAGACCCCGGGGAGAGTGCCATTGCTGATAATAGTGCCAATTTAATAGATGATGGCATCGGCATGTTGGAAGCGCAAGCGTGGAAGCATTTCGATGAGCTGTTGCCAGACCCTAATCAAGAATAACATCTTTGCCCTGCCAAGCACTGAACAAAGGAACTTCAATGAGCCGTTTAATTTGCACCCTTCTACTCATCAGCCCCCTATGGGCTACAAGCGTTGATTTAGTCCAAGCGTTAGTGGTTAAAATTTACTACCAAGATTTTAAAGAGCGTTACACCCGTATAAATTGGGACATGGTCTTTTCGCATGCCATGCAAAAGGAAGCACCAGCCCTTGTTAAGCACCTGCAAGCTTTTGTTAATCACATCCCGCTTTTACAAGCCTTTCAACCCAGAAACCTCAAGCAAGCCCAGATGATCCAAGCACTCAAAGCCCTTGAGATGTTTAACCTCGCTGCTCTTTTGCGCGATTCTACTCCCGGTATTGATGATTGTAACGATTCTCCAGAGCGTCCAGAGCGGGTTAAGCCCTTTAACATCTTTTTGGCAGAAATCCCACTCGTCTTTAGCGGGTGGGATGAATGCCACTAATTTGTGGTATAATGTCCCCATACATTCGTATCTACGGCAGGAAGTGCCGAAAGTTACGCCTTTGGAGATATGATGTGTGAGACCTGTAGGGAATGCGTCGGAGCTCAAACTCTGTAAAATCCCTACTATAGGGACACAGAGTGAGAACCAAACTCTCCCTACGGGCAACATCAGCCTAGGAAGCCCAAATGTCTTTAGCATTTGGGTACTTCACTGCCCAACAGAACGCGTCAAAATTTTTAAAGAACATAGAGTTGATCTATGCCCCCTTGCTGGAAGCTTATTATCAGGGTTTGGACTTCACAGATTATCTGCAGATGTTGTATGCCAAGTCTGAC
>CAGP01000072.1 GCA_000263275.1 Helicobacter bizzozeronii CCUG 35545
CTCTGTTTGGCTCTCTAAAGTGAAACCAAAGCTGGTATAAAGTTGGGCGACCATCGCGTTTTTAGGCGTGGGGTAGTAATAGCCCTTGAGGGTTTTTACGCCCAACTCTTTAGCCCGCTTGACTAGAGAGTTGAGCATGGCAAATTCTAAATCTCTTTTAAGCACCCGACAACTCATCAGCCAAATTTCTAAATGGCAGGTCTCCCCCTTAATGCGCCCCACACTAATCGCCACAATGCCATTGTCTCCGAATTTATCCACCAACTGCCCATAAAGGGTGATGTATTTAGGGCTTTGCGCCCATTCTTGCACTTGGGCTAAAGTGCATCGCTTGGTGGTGCAATTAAATTGGTTAGTTTTGTTGATGAGCTGGGTTAGGCGTTCAAAAACATGGGGGTTAAAGGGCGCGATGGTGGCGCGCATCTCTAGGCTTTGCAAAAATTCTTCATAAGAGTTAAATTGTTGTTGCGCGCTTTGGCGCTGGGCATTGGCTTGGTATTGGGCAGCGCGGGCTAAATCCTCTTTGCTCAATGAAATGGGTTCAAAATACCCCGCCTCATCAAGCCTTGCTATGTAATCCTCAGGTTGCCCCATATCGGGCACAGCCACGCTAGGCAATTGTGCAGAAACTAAAGCGCGCTCTGCTGGGTTGTCATCCACAAAGACAAAACTATCTAGCCCTAAATTGAGCTCTTGGGCAATCTGCTCAATGTTGCGATCTTTGGGCTCAAAATTAGCCTTGATACAGGCAAAATCAGCGGGTTTTAAGAGCATATTTTCATGAGACAAAGCCAAAAGGGCGTTTTCATGCGTGTTTTTAGAGCAGATCGCCAGCAACACCCCGCGCTCTTTAAGCTCTAAAATATAGCGTTGGAAAGCACGATAACTCTCTGCAATCGCGCTCTCGCTCCCAAGCACCAAGCCCGCCAAGCCATCATCAGCAATCACCCCACCATAGAGGGTGTTGTCCATATCTAAAATCAAAACTTTCTTAGAAAGCCCAAAAATAGCGCAAATCATCTTATTCAAATTCAAAGCCACGCAAGCCAAGCCCTCATAGCTCATCGCATACTTGGCGCGGTAGTATAGGTTAGGATCAAACCACCTAGACAAGCCCACTTGGGCGGACAGATACAATAAATCTTGCACATACAC
>CAGP01000073.1 GCA_000263275.1 Helicobacter bizzozeronii CCUG 35545
TAAATCTGTGGCACTTGCTCCCCAAACTAGATCAATATAGCCCCCACTCTCGCCCAAATCCTCCCTATAAAAAGCCCCGGCTACTTGCCCTCTTTGCTCTTGCAAGAGTTTAGCCACGGCTTGTGCGCCCTTGAGCTCAAACTCTGCAAAATGTTCCCCAAATGCGGGGTTAGGTTCAATTTTGGGGGTTTTAAGCGGGGGTTTAGACTCTTGGGCTACACTGCTTGGCGTATCGGCTAAAGGAGTCTTTTTAGCCCCCTCTTGGGTGCTAGGCAAGTCTGTACTACGCCTAGCGATACTTTCTTTCTTTTCAAACGCCGTTAGTACCCAATTCCCGGGTTTGCCCTCAAAATCCTTTCTAATGCTCGCTTTATAGTTGGCATTCTCTAGCTGATAGCGATTAGGGGTTTCTTTGACTATGGGTAAAGTTTGTATCAACTCCTCCAACTTATCCAACACTTCTGGGTGGTATTTGGCAATCTTGCTTAATCCCCATCCATCGCTTTTGCCCGTTCCTGCTTGCCCCCACACCAAATCAATATAGCCCCCACTCTCGCCTAAGTCTTTGCGGTAAAAAGCCCTAGCAACTTGCCCTCTTTGCTCTTGCAAAAGCTTAGCCACGGCTTGTGCGCCTTTGAGCTCAAACTCTTTAAAGTGTTCTCCAAAAGCGGGGTTAGGTTCAATTTTGGGGGCTTTAAGGGGGGATTTGGTATTCTTGCTTGCGGGGTTTAAAGCACTGCCATGTGATGGTGGGGTATTAATCTGCAAGTCAGAGGGCTTAATGG
>CAGP01000074.1 GCA_000263275.1 Helicobacter bizzozeronii CCUG 35545
GGCCAATAAAGAGCAGATCATCAAGCTATTGCCCTATAAACGAGATATTGATTTAAATGATGTTATTTTTAAAGAGGACATCAAGCCCACAAAACAAATCCTAAAAGAAGCCAGAGAAGCAGGCCTAAAGAACACGCAAGCCATCAAAGCAGTAGAGCGGGCTAAGGAGGCTAAAAGAGAGACTAGCGCATTTGAGCAAGCATGGCTAAAAGCTTTTAACCTTGAAAGCTTAGATCAACCCTTTATCCCTAAGTTTAGTCAAGAAGTGCAAGAGGCTTTAGAGCCCGTGCTCAAAGGGGAACAAATCAAACTCACTAGGGGGAGTTTGGCAAAGCTAGAAAAACGCCAAAGAGAGGAGTTTTTACCCTTGATTAAGCCGACATTAGAAGAGCCTAATGCGGTGCTAGATAATGGGCGGGGGATTCTATTCATTAAAGAGTTTATCGACCCGGATAAGAACCGCTACTTTATGAGTGTGGCTAAGAATTATGATGGAGAATGGATTTTTAGTTCGCATATGCGCAAAGATTTTAGCACCATTAAAAACGAATTTGCCCGCTCAAAAGTGCTTTATACGGGGTTTAGCGGTGGAGAAGTTGCTGGTGCGTCTGATATATTAGAATCGGGCGGAACTGCCATTAAGCCCTCTGACTTGCAGATTAATACCCCACCATCACATGGCAGTGCTTTAAACCCCGC